>JASHSD010000666.1 GCA_030036985.1 Bryobacteraceae bacterium | reverse complement strand
TGATGAAATTCGGCGCGAATCACAAAATGCCGGCGATGAACCCTGCCGACGGCGCCACCTGGATGCCGTTCCTCCTCGCCCTGCTCGGAAATCTGCCGCTGCTGCTCGGATACTGCATGTCGGCGGGCACGGCGTTTCTGCTGATTCTCGGACTGCGCGACGGCGAGCTTTCGATGCTCTACCCGATCATCGCCATGACCTACGTCTGGGTGAACCTGCTTTCCACGTACTTTTTTCACGAGCACCTGAATTTCTGGAAGACTGTCGGCATAGTGCTGGTGATCGGCGGGGTCGCGCTGCTGGGCCGGGCGAGTTCCCGCGCATGAGCAAGACCCCGCTCAGCTCCATTCTTCTGGTTCTGCTGGCATCCCTGATCGGATCGTTCGGCGCCGTGTTTCTGAAGTTCGGCGCGGCGCACCTGAAGCGGGGCCTGCGGCATATCGTCAATTGGCAGCTCGGCGCGGGCATCGGCCTGTATCTCGGCTCCAGCGTTCCGTTCGTCATGGGCCTGAAACGCGGCGAACTCTCCGTTCTCTACCCGATGGTTTCGGCCGGCTACATCTGCACCATGTTCTGGTCGAAATTGTTCTTTGATGAGCCGATTACGAAAGGTAAAATCGCCGCATTAGTCATGATTCTCGCGGGAATTATGTGCATCGGCATCGGCGGAAGCTGACAGGATTCGCTCCCGACCTCCCGCGCCAAACCGCCCGCCGTGAAAGCTTTGAAAGAAATGGCGGATGCAATGGGCGGAAAAGACAGGATTTTGACGCCAGTGCGCGCCGGCATCAGGTGCCTATTTGTGGAGCATGAATCTGTCAGAAATACGCTGCATAATTCTGCCGGATATGCCGCAGTGGTTGTGGCGCGATGGTCCGGTGTCGACCGATTCGAGTGATATGGTGGAGAGATCGTTCCGCCAGCCGGCGGCGAAGAAGGAGTGAAGTGCTGAAGGCCTGTTGCATCGCTTTGTTCGCGGTTGCGTTGTTGGCCCAACAGACGACTGTTCCGTTCGTCGGATGCAAATCGGACGGCCAGGTCGGACCGCTGGGCGCGCCAACCGGCGCGAACAAGGCCGTTCAAATTTCTGCCGGCGCCGCGGAACGTCTGGCATATTACAAGGCTGCCAGAGGCCCGGGAGTCCTCGCTCCACGCGGCTGGCAATGCCTGGGAGCGTATGGCTCCAGCGGCGCCTTCCTCATGCTGGCGCCAACGCCGATCGATATGCAGCACGGATCAGCCGGACCCGGTATTCAGATGTCCTTCAGCAACGGCGGCACGTCGGGAAGGTTCGCGGTCGCGAGGGTGATCGCACGCGTGTTCCCGGCGCACCGGGCATTCGCCGAACAGGTCATTGCTGAAGGGATCGAGAAGGCGAGCAATTTTCCGTTCGGCCCGTGGCCCGGGGACAAGCTCACGTACAAGAGCGGCGATGTCGTCGAATACGAGACGCCAGCGAATTCGGATGGGCTGGGCACGAATTCCCGGCTGAACAAGAATGACAGCCCAATCCGCGGTGTGGCCATCGTGACCGGGCCTGAAACGGGTCTGCTGCAGCTATCCGTGCGGCTTCCCGGGAACCTCGCCGACCTCACGGCGGTTATCATTCAGCAGGTGGAACGCGATGCGGCAACGCCTCGATAGCATTCCGCCGACCGCGCTTGTTTTGGCGATGTGTGCTCCGCTTCCGGGGCAACAGGTTACTGTGCCATTCGCCAGCTGCAAATCCGGGGGCCAGGTATTTCGTCACAAACGCTGATCGGCAGTCCGGATTTTCGTGGTGAACTGTTGCTTTGCATGGTGGGCGGTTAGCAGCCTGTGGTTAAAGTCCGGATTTCGCTTCCAAACATGTGACCTCTGAAATGTTTCACGGCACATACCTGAATTGCTTTGCGGACGCATGCGTACAAATTACTATTTGAGACTTCGGGCTGATTGAGCTTTCTCGCGGCAGCGCGGATGCCGATTGGTCCGCGGTCGGGATGCAGGCCAGCACTCATCGGCAGCGTGTCGATGTTGCGCGCTGAACACAAATTCACAAAATTTTCCATGATGTGCCAGCGCATAATCTCGCCACTGATGCCATCGTATGTTGTACTCCCGACATCGATCCTGCGTGGCTGCATGAGGTTGCTCCCGTCGGCCCCTTCATTGTTGAGGGCATGAAATCCAAGGCCTAAACGGAAGCTGAAGGCTACGCTCCAGAGATTCACTGTCCTTCCTCCTTCTCATCCCCGTCCGTAGTTGCGGAAACAGCTTGCAGTTCGTCTTCGCTTGCGTCGGCGAGTCTCTCCGGCCCATTATCGGCTGGCCTTGTGCTCTCTTGAACGAGATACATTCGGAACAAATTTCGGAAATCCTCGAATAACGCGCGGCTTTCTCCCAGACTAAGCCGCAACGTGGACGGGTCGAATGCCTGATCCCAACGAATCGTACCGACTTGGGGGCGCTCGCGATGCCCCTGCTCTATAAGTATCATCGCCCTTTCGATGAAGGCCTTTGCGGTCGGAGCGGAACGAAGCATCGTTACTTCGTCGTACCATGCTTTCTGCCTTTGGTTAGGGTCGTCCTCCTTCATCATTCGCGCGTAATAGATTCCAGAAGCGACTGCGCGAGCAAATTTTCGAACCGCCTCATAGTCCCCATGCCAATCTTCGACGGTCATATCGAATATCTCCCTCACATAATGTCTGTTCGTAAAGACCTGTATTCCCCTGTCCCTCTTGAGCCGTTCCTGTGACGTTAGGAAGCTTGAAAGATGCTTCAGCACGGGATGCAACAACCAGTAAGCCATAGATAAGGCGTCTGGGACATATGCCTTATTTCCGCGCGGGTTCCATATTTTGCCCACGAGGAACCGCAGGACCTCGTATAGTTGTGAAATCAGAGTTGAAGCTCTAGTGTAGTGTCCAACAAATAACTGGACTATTTATAAGAGCTTGCCGTATACTCTGAGTGTGTCCCGCAATGCTGTTTCATTGAA
>JASHSD010000051.1 GCA_030036985.1 Bryobacteraceae bacterium | reverse complement strand
ATGGTGGCGATGGTGCGCCGCTCGGCTTGCCGCGGATCGAAATCCGTGGACGCGAGGACAATCTCGTCGCCGACGCGCCAGCCGGCGGCGTTCAGAACCTGAATCGAGGTGGCGCCCGCGGCAGCCGTGCCGGACAGCTTGGTCCAGGCATTGGTGCGGTCGCCGTGCAGGTTCAGGGTTCCGCCCATGAGCAGGATCCCGCGGTCGACCTTGCCCGTCGGTCCACCTCGACTGATGTCTTCGTCTTTGACGTTGTTGGTGAAGGTGATGGTGGCCTTGCGCGTGTGAGGAGCCTTTTCCGTGCCGATCTCCAATTCCCCGTGCAACATGATCCACTCGGTGGTCAGTTCAACGTCCTTATTGTTCGCGAAGCTCAGCTTGCCGTTGATCGTCAGACCGTTCAGCGGCGGGGTGTTGACGTCGAGAACTACTTGCTTGTCTTTCTCGATGATGACCTTGTCGCCTGCGACGGGCACCTTGCGGTTGGGCCAGGTCGCCGGATCAGACCAGTTCGTCGCCTTGGCTGTCGGCGCTGCAGGACTCTGGGCCCGCGCGATAGTGAACACGCTGACGAGCAACGATGCTGAAATCAACGACATCGGAAGGAACGAGCGATTCTTCTTCCTCATGACATGAACCTCTGATACCTGAAAAATGACCACGATACAGCCTACAGGATAGCGTGAAACGGATATCGTTTGCGGGCGGATTCGGAGAGGTTCTGATAGAGATCGCCGAGGAAGCGCGTCCGATGCTCCGGGTCAGTGAAATCGTGAACAAGACCGCCAGTATCAGGATCGACCTTTTGAAAGAATTCGACGATCTTTGCTGTACCCTGCGCTGTCGGACCCAGCTGAAAGAGTGGGTTGTGGCGTGGATCAAACAGGCCCGCTATCCCGGGCAACTTCGTCACATCACAGAACACGTAGAGGAGATAGTCGCGGTCTGTAAGTGTGGGGTCGGGGCGAAGAAAACGCGTGCGCTCACCCTTCGCAATCGCCAACCTCTCGCCGGGACCTGCGAGCCATGCGACGACCTTGTTTCTTTCGTCCAGCCATCCGTTGTCTTCGAGGAAGCGAACAAACACGCAGCCGAGCAGCCAGTGGACAGCGGCCTGCGTGATCGCTTCGTCAGCGAAGCTGTTGAAGCCCGAGGCGGACCCGGCGGTCCGGCCCGCTTGAACAGCGGCAGCGTGACGCTCCCTAAGGGCCTGTCAGGAAATAACTGAAACAACTAATGATGTTTTTGTCTTATACTTGTGTGCGTGAGCCACAAGGACATACAGCGACGTTTTCAATCTCTGTCACCTTTCCTCGATGAGCGAATGCGGCGCCTGGTAGCGGCCGCCGAGAGCGAGGCTATGGGGTACGGTGGCGTTTCAGCGGTGGCGCGGGCAACGAGGGTATCCCGCCGGGCGATTACCGAGGGCATGAAGGAGTTGAGCCAACGGAAGCGGTCGCGCAGACCGGAACGGGCGGAGTTTCGGATCCGGCGGAGAGGCGCGGGGCGAAAAAGAACCGTGGAGAAGGATCCGACCCTGTGGGAGGATCTGGACCGGCTGGTGGATCCGGTGACGCGGGGAGATCCGGAATCACCCTTGCGCTGGACGTGCAAGAGTGTGCGCCGATTGGCTGAGGAACTTCAGCGGGAGGGCCACGCGGTCAGCTATCAGACGGTGGCCGAACTGCTTCACGAGATGGAGTACAGCCTGCAGGCCAATCAGAAGACACTGGAAGGGAGCCAACACGCGGATCGGGATGAACAGTTTGAATACATCAACCGCAAGGCAAAACGCTATCTCAAGCAGGGCGAGCCGGTGATTTCGGTGGACACAAAAAAGAAGGAGTTGGTTGGCGATTTCAAGAATGCGGGACGGGAATGGCAGCCACAGGGCCAGCCCGAACCGGTTCGTGTTCACGACTTCGAAATCCGCGAACATGGGAAAGGAAAGGTGGCTCCCTACGGTGTCTACGATCTGGGGCGGAACACCGGTTGGGTGAGCGTGGGCGTGGATCACGACACCGCAGCCTTTGCGGTGGAAAGCATACGGCGCTGGTGGCGCTGGATGGGCCGCCCCGCCTACCAGCGAGCGAAACGCCTGCTGATCACGGCCGATTCCGGTGGCAGCAACGGCGCGCGAGTGAGGCTATGGAAGTGGGAACTACAAAAGCTGGCCGATGAGAATGGCCTGCAGATTTCGGTCTGTCACTTTCCGCCGGGCACCAGCAAGTGGAACAAGATCGAGCATCGTCTGTTCTCGTTCATCAGCCAGAACTGGCGGGGCAAGCCGCTGATCAGTCATGAAGTCGTCATCAACCTAATTGCCGCCACCACGACAGCCACCGGCCTGAGAGTCAAAAGCCGGCTCGATACCAACACCTATCCCCAGGGACTAAAAGTCTCAGACCAGCAAATGGCTGAACTTCAACTTCGAAAAAGATCAGTTCCATGGTGATTGGAACTATCAACTCCTCCCCAGAAGTTGATCCAGTTATTTCCTGACAACACCTAAGGTGCGCTTCAATGGAGGGCTCGTCGGAGATGCGCTCACGGATCGCTGTTCTCCGTGTCGCGCAGCAGACGCTGCAGACCCTCGCGCAGATGCTGTTCGTCAATCATGCGCGGTGGCCCGCTTCCTTCTTGTCGCCGGAGTGGTCGCTGCGGGAGTCAATACGGTACTTTCGGAAATCATTGTCGAGCCATTTCTCCGGAATCCATGCCCACTGGCTCGGCCGCGCCGGAATCGGTTGCTTCTCAGAACTGGGGGGATTACCCCGGCCCTCGCTACCCACCAGCACCCAAAGGCTGGTGTTGCCCAGCGAATCCTGAATCTCGTCGAGAACGTTCAACTGCCCGTAACGCGCTAGCAGGCCAGGGAACAACAGCAGCGTCGGTTTCCGTCGCAGGCGCAGCTGGTCCGCAACCCTTCGCGCCGCCTTTACCGCGAGCTTGCGCAGATTCTGCATATCGCGGCTCTCGGGAGCGGCGGCGTCGGCTCGTAGAACAACTTCCCAACGCACCTGGACGTGATCGGCTTCGGCATGCAAGGCCGCGAGCATTTCGCGTTCGCAATCGAAGACCGTCATCGGGAAGTGGCGGGCGATGTTATCGAGCGCGGCCCTGATGTGGCCGATCTTCGGGTCGGTGGCCAGGACAAGGTAGCTTGGAGCGCGGTAGGCTGCCTGCATGCGGCGCTCGAACTTCTGTGCTTCTTCGATCTCGCGAGGAACCTCGATGGGGGGAACAAACACCGACGCCGATACAACAGTCTCTTGCCGGTGCACACTCACGGAAGACGGGACGGCCGGCGGCATGGGCGCGACATATGCTCCCGTTGCGTCCTGCCAAATCAGAGAGAGTCCCGCCTCGCGCATCAGCTCGTCGAGAGTGGGGCGATCGGGAAGATCCGCTGCCTCGGGATATCGTTCACGTACGCGATCCCGTAGTTCTTCGGTGGTGACACGGGAAAGTCCCGCTACTGCGGACTGAGCGAGTTTCAGCGCGCGCAGTGCATCCAGCCCTCTCGGGTACAGTTCCTGTCTGGTCGATACCGCAACTTGTGCCACGGAGGCAGCCAGCCTCACGAGCCGACTGTCGCGCAAAGCTGGCACGGGAGACGGAATCGCCCGCAAGGCCTCCTGTACTCTCGCGGGCGAAGGCAACGGTTCCGCAGATGCGAGTTGAGAGGCTGTGGCAGCGAGCTTCTCGGCGTAGTCCAGAGCGGCTTCTCCGAATGGCGCCTCGGAGCGCGCGATGAGGAAGCGGCCATTCGAGCGGCGTTCGTCGAATCGATTCGTCTCGGAAGGCTTCTCAGCTTCCAGCGCCGTTCGAACCACATCCGCGCCGCAGGCGCGCAATTGCCTGATTCCCGGTCACTGGAAGGCTCTCGGCACGAGGCAGTACGATGCGTTGCACTCGGGCAAATTGCACTGCCATGGTGTGCCGGTGGGTCATTTTTGGCGAGCAAACCCGGGTAATTTCTCGCGAACGCCGAAGTCTCTACATGAACCGAATGTTGAAGGGCTGGAGAAACACCAATCGGGGAGAGCAATACCAGGCCAAACTGGTCAACTTTGCGGATGACTTCGTGATTCTCAGTCGCGGCAACGCGCAGGAGGCATTGGAGTGGACGCGAGGCGTGGTCACGAGGCTGGGGCTAACCCTGAACGAGGCGAAGACGAGCATCAAAGAAGCGCGCAAAGAGAGCTTCGACTTTCTGGGTTATACGTTCGGGCCACACCGCTTCCGGAAGGACGGCCACTGGTATTTAGGCGCAAGTCCGGCGAAGAAGGCGGTTGCTCGTATTAAGATTAAGGAGAAAGTGGGAGATCTGCTGGTGCCCGGCAATGTGGGGACGTGGCAGGATGTGCGGGACCGGCTGAATCAGACGTTACGAGGCTGGTCGGCATATTTCCGCTATGGCACCCGCACGCAGGCGTATCAGGCGGTCGATCATCACGTCGCATACTGCGTATGGCATTTCCTGCGGAGACGTCACAAGGTGTCCTCGCGGGGCACCACGCGCTTCTCGGACGATGAGGTATTCGGCGAACTGGGAGTGCTCCAGCTTCGCCGCGTCCAACTGGGGCCTCGTTCGTGAGTCTACGGTGAAGTCAGTCGGAAAGCCGGATGCCGGAAATCGGCACGTCCGGTTTGATGAGCGGGGTTGGGAAACGGGGCGGCGCTTCGGCGTCAGTGCTCGCGCCCAACCTCGACTCTACCGTGACCATCGATTTTGACGATCTTCGGTCGATGCGACGCCGTAAATGGTTGACCCCACTGAATGGCATTTCTGAAAAGCGATGTAGTGCAGACTTTGCTGCTTGTCACTTTGGTTCACCTCATGACATGATCACCTCAGAATGCTTTTTGCTGGAGATCTACGACAACTGAGCCTCGCAGCGATCATTTAGCTCGAAATGTAGTGCAGACTCGGCGATAGCCTGAACTGATTCTGAACGGCTTAGCCGCCTTTCAACGCCTCTCGTGACGAAGTTGGGCTAAGGGTCCGGTCGAGGCGCGGATCGCGCGCCGCGTAGTAGCCGAGCGCATGGGCGGCCACAGGGCGGCCCTGGCGTGGCCGAACACTTTCAATCCTTCACCCGGGAGATCGTGCAGGTGCTCGACGAAAAATGTAGTGGTCGCGTTGCAGAAGCACGGTCCATGATTTCGTGAATGCCGCATCGTCGCGAGAGGCGGGTGAGTGAGCCGAAAGCCACCGGCCCCTGTCGTTCCCAAGATGGTTGGTCCCGAAAAAAGGCGAGTCGTGACGCGAGTGCCGATGAAGTTGATCGTCGCATCGCGGCGCTCAAAGCGAAAGAAGCCCACGCACAGGCTACACCCGAGCGATTTCGGTTCGTATTGGGTGAACCCTACGCCTCCAGAAGCCGCAGGACGGGACGACGCAGCCGGATTTACTC
This sequence comes from Bryobacteraceae bacterium, assembly GCA_030036985.1. GTDB lineage: Bacteria > Acidobacteriota > Terriglobia > Bryobacterales > Bryobacteraceae > BOG-234. Next base: position 681 of record JASHSD010000051.1, on the reverse strand, counting down.
TCGGTTCAATAACGACATCGAGCGGTACGTCTCGTCGAAAAAGATCCTGAATGCGCGACTTGAGTTCGACTACAAGCGACGAATCCCCGCTCACTAAGTCGATTAATAACCTACTATTCGAAAATCCGCATTCCCAAGCCGAGTATCGCCAACAAAGCTAGAACGGCATAGAGGACCATAACGAACCAGTGCATCCACGGGTTCCGCCTTAACAAGAAACCCCGGATCCGCTCTTCAATGGCCAACGCCGTTGAAGTCATCGCGTGGCGGTTTTTGCAACCGCAGGACATAATCGATAACCATTTTCCCACAGGGATCGTTCGGTCAGCGGAAGCTGCTAACGGCTTCGCCGTTGATGGCGGGCGCGGGGCATGTACGCCTTCACACGCGACGATCTCGACATTGAGGCCCCGACCGCGTTACCGGCAGATGCGCGCCGACGAAGCGGGTAGAAGTAAAATCGCGCTGGATACCGGAGACCTCTCTAGTGTAGTGTCCAATAAATAACTGGACTATTGTTTCGGGGCGGTTTTTGATTTCCGCGACCGTGGTGATGTGCAGCCGGGCAGAATCTTTTCCAGAGTTTGTTTGCAGCGTGACAGTTTTTCAACGATCGATTCAACCGTGGCCGTCCAGATGAACGGTTTTGGTTTCTCATTCCAGACGGCGATGAACTCGTCA
>JASHSD010000665.1 GCA_030036985.1 Bryobacteraceae bacterium | reverse complement strand
TACTTCTCGACCTTGAACTCCGGCCGCGCCACGGTCATCTGATTCCCCACGGCATCGTGCACCGTGAGCACAAGCGTATACGTCCCCGGAGCCGTGTCCGGCTGCAGGCTCAGGTTGAACACCGCCGGGACCCACGGCTGCGGATAAAAAGCCTGGCTTTTCTCCACCGCCGCATTCTCTTCGGCATACATCTGCTTGCCGTCGGGCGCGAGCACCGCCACGTCGTATCCCACGTCGATCGAATTCTGATCGCCGTACCGGTAGCCGGTCATATTGAACTTCACCCACAGCATGTCGCCCGGCTGATAAGCGGCCACCTGCAGCGGCGCCACATCGTCCTGTTTTCGATAGAAGCCCAGATCCCGGATGGTCAGCGTTTCCGCGTGTTCCACGCCTTTCCCGCCCACCACAAAGGCCGCTTCTCCCGTCGCCGTCTGGTGACTCTGCTGATCGAGCGCTTCGAATCGAATCGTGTAATTTCCCGGCGGCGCGATGGAGGGAAGCTGGAACTGGGAGCGTATCTTCGGCTTCCAGTCCTTGTCTTCCTGGCTGACCGTCGTCCCGATCACCGCTTCGTCCCGCGGCATGATCGGCGTACCGCTCGGATCGACCGCCTGCACATGGCCCGTGAGCTGCACCCTGCCGTTCACGCCCATCTTGTAGTTCTCCACCACAAAACTGAAGAACACCATTTCTCCTGGCAGAAACGTCACCCCGGTTCCCGCCGGCGGGCCGTCCTCGGAATCGGACACGATGGCGTTCGCCACCTTCAGATTCTGCGCGCACAGACTCTGCGTGAAAAGAGAAAGCGCCGTCGCCATCAGCGCCGCCGCGACGAAAGGTCGCATGGTATGTCTACAGTCTACTTCTTCGTGGGAATCGGGACGGTCTGTTCAGGCTGCGGCGCGGAAGCGCCAAGGTTTTTGATTTGCTCGTGCATGAAGTTCAGAGGGATGTCCGAGTAAAGCTGCTTCTCGTCGGTTTCGTCCGTGAGCCGCAGACGATAATGCGCGGCCGGGGCGTCGAAAACAACGTTGCCCTCCTCCGTCTGCGCCCCACCGACGTGGCGCACCACCCCGAGCCATTTCGGCACGCCGGTTCCGTCGGCCAGCTCCGGGTACTCCTTGTTGGCATCGTCCACCAGGGTCAATCCCGGTATCGGCAGGTCGTTCGTGCTGGAGTTCGACACGCTGATTGTCACCAGATAAAAGCGGTTCTGCGGATCCCGCGCCGTGGCCGGATCGTCGCCCAGCTGCGTGAGCACCTGCGTATCGACCACGTTGTAAGTCAACGGGCCGACCGTGACCTTATCCCCGGCCGGGAAAACGATCGATTCCTTTTTCGAGCCGGAACAGGCGGCAAGCATCAGCGCGAATACGGCCAAAGCCGAACCGAACTGCCGGGAAGTGGCGCGAACGCTCGCGTCTGCCGCACCGGGAGCGGTCCCGATACTTGGTCTGTGAAATATCCGGGCTGAAAACCTGCGCGACATGACCAGCGAATAGTTTCGCACAGTTGGCGCCGAACCCTATTGTTTCTTGTGTTCCTGCAGCATGCGCTGGAACTTTTGCCGCTGGTCGTCGTTCAGAATCTGCATGATTCGGCTGTTGCCGTCGGCGAGGACGTTGTCGTAGTAATGCGCAAAATCGTCCAGAATCGATTTCAGCTGTTCGGTCTGCTGATCCGTGAGATCCAGCCGCTCCTTCCATTCGGGCACCGACATGGACATGCCGTCGGCCGCCGGCGCCGCGCCGTGCAGACGAACGTTGCTGAAACTCATGATCACCACGCCCAGCACCAGGCCGCAGAGAAACACCAGCACAAACGAGACGATCGCGAGCCTTTCCGCGGGGCGGGGGAGCGCGGCAGCGGTGGTTCGCGACGTCATCTATTGGTCGTGGTATGTCGCGAGCGTAACCAGCATACGATCGCGATCGGAGCTGTCCGTACGGGTCTGGATCGCCGACGGATCCTGCTGCGCCATAATTGCCGCCGCGTCCGTCCCGCTGAACGAAGCCTCGCGCGAAACCAGGAAGCTGCCCAAGCCCGCCAGCAGGAGCAGCGACGCGAAAGCGACGCGGCGGAAGAACACAGCTCCCGGGGCAAAAAGTCCCCAGGATTGTTTCTCCTGCCGATCCACAATGTTCCAGGTCAGCCGGTTATAGAAACCGGGCGAAGGCTGCGCCGCTCTTTCGAAGGCGTTATCAGGCACCCGCATTTCGCGCAGCAGGAGGGAAAGATCCTCCATCTGCGAAACCTCGTTGCGGCAGGCGTCGCACACGTCCAGATGATCGTAAAAGGCGCGTGAGGCGGTTCCGCTCAGGTGCCGTTCGAGTTCATCGATAACGATATCGTGCATCATCAGTTATACCCGCTCTAAACTGATTGTCAAAGCTTTGCCGGCGCCGGCGCCCGTTCCAGCCGTTGCGCAGCCTTCACCAGCTTCTGCCGTGCGCGGAACAATTTTACCTTAATCGTATTCTCGTTCATGTTCAACATGTCCGAGAGTTCTTCGACCGAATATCCTTCCACTTCCTTGAGCAGGAGCAGCCGTTTTTCCTCGTCCGAGACCCGGCCCATCAATTTGACAATGTAGTCCCGCCGCGCCAGGTTCGAATCCGCCCGGCCGCCCCGGTCGAGCGCCGGCTCACTGTTTTCCACCCGCCGCACCTCGTCCTCGCTCATATCGCTTTCATAAACGAGCTTGCGCACCTTCTTCTTGCGCAGGTAGTCGAAGCATTCGTTGACGGTGATTTTGTAGATCCAAGTAATCAGCGAACTGCGGAAATCGAAATTCCGTATGGAAAAGTACACCTTCGCAAATACTTGCTGCGCAATGTCTTCCACGTCGTTCCGCTGCCGCACGATCCCGTGGATAATCGAGAAGACCTTCGACTGGTAACGCTCGACGATCTCGCGAAACGCGGCTTCGTCGCCGGTCTGAGCGCGGCGCACGAGCGCCCCTTCTGGAGTATTCTCGTAATCCACTCTGGTCCTGGCAACTGCTTTCCTGCCGAGTGCCGGAAGGGGGAACGCGCCGCTCAATGTCGCCATACAGTGGGTCCGACGCGAATTCCGGGCTTCCGGTTTCAAGCAAACCGCTCCGCACCCTGACGATAGCAGATTGCGGACCATTACCCCGCGAATCCTCCCGCCCATTCCAAGCGTCCAATTTGTCGGGTGTTCGCGGCCGTGATCGTCGGCGGCAAATCGCCTTGCCTTTAAGCTATACTGATACAGATTCGTCACAACGGAGAATTAAGTTCACATGGTCAATTTGACTGACACGGCGGTTTCAAAAGTAAAAGAGATCCTCGACACGCAGGAACCGAAGCCGGCCGGACTCCGCATCGCGGTGGTGGGCGGCGGTTGCTCCGGATTCAGCTACTCGATGGCGTTCGAGAACACTCCCAACATGCTCGACAAGACGTACCAGTACGACGGACTGAAGGTATTCATCGACCAAGCGAGTCTCCTCTACTTGGACGGCGCCCAAGTGGACTACGTCGAAACTCTGGAAGGATCCGGCTTTAAGTTCAACAATCCACAGGTCAAATCGACCTGCGGTTGCGGCAGTTCCTTCAGCGTCTGAAGGCAACGCAGCGTGGCACATAGGCTTCAGCCTGTGTCCCGGCGGCCCCGCAAGGGCCGCCTTCGCTTTTAATATCCATTCCCCGGCTTCCATCCCGCCGTTTTTCGTGGTGCAGACTCTCACTCTGCCGTGCCCGGCTCGATAACAAGAAGAAGCCTCATCCGCCTCCTTGTGATGGGTGAATGCGCGCGCGCGACCATTCCTGCCAGCTTTGATCCGGTATCCCTTTGGTACCAGTAGTTTGAGCGCCAGCCCATGATAACTTCGGTTTACTTGTCTGACAATTGTACGATTGTTAACCTGATCCTGAGCACCGGATCAGTCGGAGGAATTGTGAGGAGACTTCTGTTCCGGGAGCGAACGGGAAGTAGCTGAAAAGGAAAAAGAAGATTAATGACAAAGTTTCGGAGGGTCTTGTTTGGCGCGGCCCTGATAGTTGCGGCTTCGGGCCTGGCGAGCGCCGGCACCATGAGTGAATATTTCACCACAACGTTTCCGCTCGCCGGTTCGGACCCCACCACCGATTTCGATTACACGTTGACTCTGCCCGATTTCGACGTTGCAGGCGCGACTCTTACGAGTGCGACTGTTTATTTGTACGCGCAGGAGAACGTGACTTCGGTCACGATCACAAACGATGGGACGAATGCGGACAGCGGGTTTAACGTGACCGCCAGCTCAAGCATCGCGAACAACGCCGACAACCCGCTCGTCGACACCGCGACCGGCCGCGACGTTTACAACAATCTCGATCTGGATGTTTTCGGCGTTGCCGATATAACGCTTGGTGGCGATTCGCAACCTGTGTGTCCAACCGGCGCGCCCAGCTCAGGTTGCAGTTCCGTCTCTTACGCCGGGACGGAAGATAACATTATAACCGATCCCGCCGGTAACAATCCCCCCGACAACACTATTCTCGGGGGCTATCTGATCTCGACGGGTCTGGGCGGAGTTACCGGAGCCGTGCTGAATGTCACTTCCGGAGACTTGGCCGATTACGTCGGCTCGGGAGATTTCAGTCTCATCGGCTCCACAGATGGCTTGATAACGATCAGCGGCAGCGGCAGTATCGGGGGGCAGGTCATCTCGACGGGCGCCCTCAGCGCTGAGATCGATTACACCTATACCACGGCCGCCGCGCCTGAGCCCGCTACAATGGCGTTGGCCGGCATCGCGCTGGTAGGCCTTGGCCTGCTCGGCAGACGCATGAAAAAGTCGTAGTTCACGTCCACCTGACTGGACACGCGACTTCAGTCGCGTCTGGGTGCGACGTTTAAAGACGCGACTAAAGTCCGCGTGCCCAACCACGCAGCTATTTTTCGAGGTTAAGGCCGGCGCAAGCCGGCTTTAACCTGTTTTATTTCGCATCCCGCCAGGTCACTCCCACCCCCGCTTCCACCACCAGTGGCACGCTGAGTTCGCACACCCCCTCCATCTCCGCCTTCACCAAAGCCTTCGCGCTCTCGACTTCGGCCTCCGGAGCCTCCAGCACCAGTTCGTCGTGCACCTGCAGCAGCAGTCGGCTCCCGCACCCGTCCAACGCCCGGTCGATCCGCACCATCGCCAGCTTGATCAGGTCCGCCGCCGTCCCCTGAATCGGCGAATTGACCGCGGTGCGCTCGGCGAATCCGCGCGCATTCGGATTGCGGCTGTTGATGTCGGGGATGGGCCGCTCGCGCCCGAACATGGTGCGCGCGATGCCCGTTTCACGGGTCTTCGCCACCGTTTCGTCGATGAACCGCTTCACGCCCGCATACCGCTCGAAATAGGCTTTGATATAAGCTTCTGCCTCCTTGCGCGAGATGCCGAGGTTCGCCGCCAGACCGAACGCGCTGATCCCGTAGACGATCCCGAAATTGACCGCCTTCGCGTTGTTGCGCGCCTCGCGCGTCACCAGCATCGGCGGCACTCCCATCACCTCTGCCGCCGTGCGCGTGTGGATGTCCTCGCCGCGCCGGAACGCGTCGATCAGCACCGGATCTCCCGAGAGATGCGCCAGCAGCCGCAGCTCGATCTGGGAATAATCGGCCACAATCAGCTTTCGGCCTTCCCCCGGGATGAACGCCGCCCGAATCTCGCGCCCCAGTTCCGTCTTGATCGGAATGTTCTGCAGGTTCGGGTTTGAGGACGATAACCGTCCCGTCGCCGCACCGGTCTGATTGAAGCTGGTGTGGACCCGCCCGGTCTCCGGATCCATCAGTGCCGGGATGGCGTCCACATAGGTGCCTTTCAGCTTCGTCAGCTGGCGGTATTCGAGCACCTTGCGCACGATCTCGTGTTCGGCCGCGAGACCCTCCAGCACGTCAATGGCGGTCGAGATTATCTTGCCTTTGCCGTACTTCACCGGCGCCGGCAGACCCATCCCTTCGAACAGAACCTTCCCCAACTGCTGCGGCGAGGAGATATTGAACTCGTGGCCCGCCAGCGCGTGGATCTCGCGCGTCAACGCCGTGATGCCGGATTCCATGAGCGCCGAAAGCCGCGCCAGTTCGTTGGTGTCAATACGGATTCCGGTGCGCTCCATGCGCGCCAGCACGGCCGCCAGCGGCAGCTCGATGTCTTCATAGAGCTTGCGAAAACCCCTGCGCTCGACCTCCGGCCGCAGACGTTCGTTCAGTTCGTGGATGAACGAAGCTCGCTCATCCGCGCGCGGCCCGACGCGCAGATCGAGGCGCCGCTCGACCAGGGCTTCGAGCGAACAGGACGCCGGATCGGCATCCAGCAGGAACGCATAAACCGAAACATCGTCCCGAAGGCCCCGCGGCTCGATGCCGGCCTTCGTCAGGCTCAGCGTCAGCGATTTCAGGTCGTTCGAGGCCTTCGGCAGATCCGGATCTTCCAATGCAGGCCGCAATTCGTCCAGGCGCGATAGAGGAAGGCTACGCGCTTCGCCGGCGCGGCAGGCCAGGCCGATTTCGTTCTGCGCCGCCAGGAACGCGATTGAGAGCGCGCCATCCTTCGGCACGCCCACCACGAACTCGCGCACCGCTTCGGCGGTCGCAAGCGGCGCGAAATCCCGCGGCCGGGAATCTTCCGACGGCCCCAGCTCCTTGAGATGCGAGAAGAACTCCAGTTCCTTGTACAGCGGTTTGAGCACCTCCGTATCCGGCTCCATCACGCGCAGCGCTTCAGGTTCGAATGGAATCGGCACATCGCAATGGATGGTCGCGAGCCGCAGACTCATTTCGACGCGCTCGCGATTGTTCTGCAGGCTTTCCCGCGTCATGCGCTTGGCGACTTCGGCGGCCCGATTCAGCGCTTCCGGAACCGAGCCGAACTGAGCGAGAAGATCCCGCGCGCCCTTTTCGCCTATGCCCGGCGCGCCCGGAATATTGTCCACGGCATCGCCCTTGAGCGCCAGCAGATCGGCTACCTGGCGGGGCTCGACGCCCATGAATTCCCGGACCTTCGCCGGATCGTACCAGGTATCGTCCTTCGCTGGGTTGAGCATGGAGATACGATCGGTCACCAGCTGCAGCATGTCCTTGTCGCTCGAAACGATCACCACTTCGAATCCCGCTTCGGCGGCTTTGCGGCTCATGGTGCCGATCACGTCGTCGGCCTCGAAGCCCGGGTATTGCAGGATCGGAATGCGCAGCGCGGCGAGGAGCCGCTCGATATAGGGGATCTGCACGATCAGATCCGGCGGCGTCTCGGCGCGGTTCGCTTTGTATTCCGCATATATCTCGTCGCGATGCGTTTTGCCGAGGCTTTCGAAAATAGCCGCCATGTACTGCGGCGCGAAGCTCTTCGCCAGCTTGCGCAGCATATTGTGGAAGATGAGCACGGCTTCCGTAGGCAGGCCGGAACTGGTGCGCATCGGCGGCGCCTGCATGCGGGCCCGCGCGTGGTAGGCGCGGAAGATGAACCCGTAACTGTCGATCAGGAAAATGCGGCTGGACACTGCGGCCCATCATAGCGAAAAACCGCCGCGCCGCCCGCGCGTGTGGATCAATCGCCTCAAACTGTAGCGAAAATGCTACACCATGGTGAAGCTTAGTCTTTTCATATCAAACAATTACGCAACTCAGACGCGTGATCCGGGTAAAATTAACAGGGACTATCTTGCGTTTCGAGACAACCATCAACAGGCCGTTCGAAGTATCGGGAATCGGCCTCCATACCGGCGTTCCGGTCAATCTCCGAATGACGCCGGCGCCCGCCGGAACCGGCATCGTCTTCCGCCGCTCCGATTTCGAATTCTTCCCCATCGCCGCCAGTTGGAAGCATGTGGCGCGCGTCAGCTACGCCACCAGCCTGATGCGCCAGGGCGTGCTGATTCAGACCACCGAACACCTGCTGAGCACACTTTACAGCTTCGCCATCGACAACGCGTATGTCGAGATCGACAACCTCGAAGTGCCTATTCTGGACGGGAGCGGCAAACCATTCGTGGATCTGCTGCGCGGCGCCGGCGTGCGGCGTCTGCGGCGGCAGCGGAAGTACCTGCGCATTCGCCGGCCGGTCACCGTCGAGGACGGCTTGAAGCGAATCTCCATCATCCCGGACGACGCGTTTCGGCTTACCTGCGAAATCGATTTCCCCTGCCCGATCGGGAAACAATCCATCGAAATGGAAGTCACGCCGGAAAGATACGCCGCCGAACTGGCGCCGGCGCGCACATTCGGGTTCGAGCATGAACTGGATCAACTGCGCGAAATGGGACTGATTCGCGGCGCATCGCTCGAATCCGCGGTCTGCTTCACCCGCAAAGGCGTGCTGAACCCCGAAGGGCTTCGTTTCGCCGACGAATGCTGCCGGCACAAGGCGCTGGATCTGATCGGCGATCTGGCGCTGCTGGGGCGTCCGCTGCTGGGCCATGTGATCGCCGAGCGCGCCGGCCACGCCATGCATACGGCGCTGGTGGCGAAGATCATGTCGGATGCCTCGCTGTACGAGGTGGTGACGTTCGATCAACTGGCTTCGCGCGTGACGGAATCGCTGGTATCGTCAAGGTAGAGAGGCAGGGCAGGATGGCATCCTGCAGCGGATTGCCAATCCGCTGTAGACTGACAATCTGCCCCACAAGGATTGCGAGTCGAGGCGATGGCAAAAAAGCCGAAGCGATTCAGCGCGGAGAAGGAGGTGCGCGCCATCGCGCGGGAGCGGGTCGGCACGGTCAAGCCGAGTAAAGTCATCAAGCCGAAGAGTGGACGCAAGCCGAAGCATAAGGAAGATCCGACGGCTGAATCATAGCTGCTCGAAATCGCTGCGTGTCACGCCGGCGATGGAAGCCAGGATCACCTAATCACGTCTGGGCGCTGTCAGAACTCTTGACGTATGATTGAAAGGTCGTGCTGTTCGTTTTAGTGACGATATTCATGCTGGTGGGCGGCGCATACATGCTGGCGGCAGCGTTTACGTCTAAGCCTTAATGCCGTCACTGGCGCAGCTTGCGTCAATCGCTATTCCCACAGATGCTATCGACCGAGGCGTTGGTGGTTGCCTTACCTGCGTCCCCAACATGCTCGGACAACACCGCTTGCCAAATGACGCGATTTCTCTCTATTGCCGTTCGAAGCCGATCCGGACGCCACTGGACAAAATATTGGACAGACCAAACGCACAATACTGCCGTTGCAATGCTGAACATCACCGCCCAGATAGTCGTCGCCTCTATGAGTTGGGCGGCTGCAAGCGCACCGGCAAGTGACATGAGGGCTGCATGAAAGTAGTAGACAGGAGGGTAGTACATGAGGGCGTCTGGGGCTGCTGTAAGTTCCAGGTTCGCGTCAACATAATCACGGGCTTGCCGTTTCGTTCTGAACCGAAGCCACTGTCGATAGCATCGTAGGCTCGTTTCCCAACCAACCCAGGGAAGCTTTGCTGCGGGTTCAAGAACCAGGTTGATGTAGGCGACTATTCGCGCTGCGCTCTGCAGTCGGTTAACGGTGAACCAATAGTTGAAAAGGGTCAGTAGAGATATTGCCAATGGCAAGGCGATGTGCTGCGGCTTCTCGAAGGACTGCAAGCCGATAGCCGCCACAGCCGCGATGGCCAGCGGGCGTTCGAACACGTAGCGTTTGGCCTCCAAGAGCTCCTGTCGTAGAGTGTTGTATTCTTGGGACACTTCGATGTGAGAGTCTGTGGCCACTTTCACGGATTTTAACACCAAATCGCGCGGCCCGGTGGAACCGTCGAAAACTTCTGACCGGATGCGGTTGCGAGTGCCACGATAGATCGCGTTCCTGCGACCGCAGGTCGGTACACTGGCGGGTTCGTCGGCGACTCACATATGGATTCACCAAGGCGCGCATGACTCCGGCAGCAACGGCAGTCTCACGAGTGCTCCGCTTCGCCGTGGGGATTTTGTTTCTGGTCGTCGCCTGTAGAATCATACTGCTGAAAAGCGGTCTGATCGCGCCGTGACGAGCGCAACGCGCCTTTCAGGCACTACCGGCTCCGGCTGCGATTCATCGCGTTAAACTTGGATTACACGTGCAAACCAGACGGAATTTTATCGGTAACGTGGCTACCAGTCTCGCCGGAACCCTGGCGACCGGCCGCGTGCTGGGCGCGAGCGATCGCGTGCACATCGGCGTCATCGGCGTCGGCGACCGCGGCACGCATCTGATGCGCGAAGCCGCCGCGTGTCCCGGGGCGGAAATCACGGCACTGGCGGATATCTATGCCCGCCGCCGCGACGACGCGCTCAAACTGGCGCCGAACGCGAGAGCTTACGTCGATTACCGGCTTCTTCTCGAAGATCCGTCCGTGGATGCCGTCCTGATCGCCACGCCGCAGCACCTGCATGCTGAGTCCTTCATCGACGCCATGGATGCGGGCAAGCACGTCTACGTCGAGAAAACGATGGCGTTCACGGTCGAACAGGCGAAGGCCATGCGCGCCGCGTATCTGAAGGCCGGCGATCGCGTGGTGCAGATCGGCCATCAGACCTGCTCGATGGGCCATGTGACCGACGCGGCCGACTACCTTTCGTCCGGCGCGGTGGGACAGGTCACGGCAATCCGCGCGCACATGTACCGCAACACGCCGCATGGCAAGCCGCAGTGGACGCGTCCGCTCTGGCCCGACATGACGCCGGAAACCATCGCCTGGAACGCGTTTCTGGGCGGCGCTCCTGCGCGTCCTTTCGACGCCGATCGTTATCTCAACTGGCGCCTCTTCTACGACTATTCAGGCGGGAACATCCACGAAAGCATGTCCCAGCAGCTGGCGTTCTGGTACAAAGTGATGGCGCTCGATATCCCGCATGCGGTCACCATGACCGGCGGCATTTACCGCTGGAACGACGGCCGCGAAGTGCCGGACACGATGAGCGTGGGCATGATTCATGCGCCTGGTCTTCTCTTCACGTGGGATTCCGGCTTCGGCAGCAACCATCCGGGAGTCGGCGAAGACGTGCTGGGAACCGACGGCACGATCTCGCGCGGCCAGCAGATTCGATATTTCCCGCAGAAGGTCAATCGTCCCGACGGCGCGGAGCTTATGGGCCAGACGCCCACGCCGCCACAGGCGCACATGCGGAACTTCCTCGACAGCATCCGCACGGGACGGCAGACGAACTGCCCGTTCGAGATCGGTTATCGCGTTTCCATCGCGTGCAGCATGGCGATCGAGAGCTATTACGCCGGACGCACGATTCAGTGGGATCCGGTGAAGGAAGAACTCGTCTGAAATGGGGCCCGGCGCGCGGGCAGTGCTCGCGTCTTCAGCTGTTGCGGGGGCCGCTGTCGCCGGCATGGCATGGGCGGTGCGCGGACGTTCCTCCGCCGTCTTTGGGCCCTCCGTCTGGTGCGGGCAGTCTGGCCGCGGGCTGATCGCCCTGACGTTTGACGACGGGCCCGGGCCTGCGACCACGCCGATTCTGGAGATCCTCGCACGCTATCGCGCTTCCGCCACGTTCTT
>JASHSD010000664.1 GCA_030036985.1 Bryobacteraceae bacterium | reverse complement strand
CAGCCGCGCCGAAGCGCCGGCCCCGCATTAATTCCGGAAAATTACGTGGTATTAGATTGGCAATCCGCCCGGGCTTGCAGCGAAGCCGGCCGAGCCGAAAAGAAAAGACTTTATTTATTATCAGCACAGGCTTGTAGTTAGGGCCAACCAAATGATAATATTCTCTTTGCTGTTTCAAACGGAGGCAGTCATGCATCGGTATACGACGCTGGCAGTTGTTTGTGCAGGATTTTCATTGGCGGCTGTGCCGGGATTTGCGGCGAACCAGCCGATCGGGGTGGCGATGTCCGAGGGAACGATCCTGGTCAACGACGCCCAGACACCGGGCAATACGACGGTTTTCGATGGCAGCACTCTTCAGACACAGAAGAGCGCTTCTCAGGTGCGGTTGAAAGACGGCGCGCAGGTTCGTTTTGAATCCGACTCGCGCGGCAAGCTCTTCCGCGACCATATGGATCTGCAGCAGGGTACCGCGAAGATTGAAGATTATTCGGCGGTCGCGAACGGCCTCAGCGTCCGCGCCGAAGGCAAATCGTCCGCCAGCGTAACCATGAAGGGCAAGGTGGTGGAAGTGGCCGCGTTGACCGGCGACGTACACGTGTTCAATGCCGCCGGTATGAACGTGGCGAACCTTCTGCCCGGCCGCGCGCTGGATCTCCTGCCGCAGGAAGCGGGCGCGAGTTCGCCCTCGACTTTGACGGGTTGCGCCGTCAGGACCGGAAACAATTCTTTCCTCACCGATGAATCCTCCAACGTGACGGCGGAACTCAGGGGTCAGAATGTCAGGGCCGGCAGGCGAGTGCAGATAACGGGATCGCTGGTTCCAAATGCAACTCCCGACAGCCCGGCGACCCAAGTCCTGAACGTCACCTCGGTTAAGAATGTCGGCGGAGCGTGCAAGGCCGGCGCAGCGGCAGCGGCTGGCGCAGGCGCGGCGGCGGCCGGAGCTGGTGCGGCTGCGGCGGGAGTTGGAGCCGGAACGGCAGTTGGCGTCAGCACTGGCGTAGTCGTCGGTGTCAGCGTAGCGGCGGTAGCCGGAGCGGCGGTTGGCGCGGCTTACGGCGCGGGCGCATTCGGCAGCAGTTCGGTGACCGGGACCAGCCCGCAACCACCCACACCGTAGACGAGCCTCCGCAGTGTAGGGCAGGATGGTAGGGGCACCCTCTGGGTCCGGCGGATTGGCAATCCGCTTGGCTTGGACCAGCCCCAAGCCGTGGGTTTCCGGAAAGCCTGTGAAGCGTTCCTACTCATGGGCACGCATGCCGACTAAAGCAGGCCCAGTTCGGCCTGCTTTTCAAGGTCGAGCAGATAACCCTTCTTGCCCACGTTCATCGCTGACGTAGGTCCCAGTTTCTCCTGCGCGCCGGCGGCCTCATGGATATGGCCGCAGAAAAAATACCGCGGCTGCTCCCGTTGCAGGAATTCGCGCATCGACTGGCTGCCGGCGTGGCGCAGGTTGGTGATCCGGTCGAGCATCGTGCCGTAAGGCGGCACGTGGCAGATGGCGATCATCGGCTTCAGACCGTCGAAGCGGTGCAGCCGCTCGGCCAGTTCTTCTTCCGAGTATTCGCCCGGCGTATCGAAAGGCGTCCGATTGGAATAGCCCAGACCCACAATCTGGAAGCCGTCGATTTCCATCGTGCCGCCGTGAAAATCGTTCATCCCGAAGCGGCCGCAGAGATCCGAGACCTGCTGGTCCGTCTCGTGATTCCCGGGGATCACATAAACGCGGTCGCCGCGCTTCCCGAGGATCTCGCCCATCGCATCCATGCCACGCGAGAAATTGACCAGATCGCCCGCGCAGAAGTAGTAATCGGCATCGACCGCCATCAGCCGTTCGAGCGCCTTCGCATCGCTGTGGATATCGGAAAAGACGAGGAGTTTCATGGTTAATCCTTCAATTCCGCGATGGTGGCGCCGGAGCCGCCTTCGGACTGGGATGCCGGATAAAACTTCTCCACGTGCGGATTGTTCTTCAGCACTTCCTGGACCGCGCGCTTGAGAATGCCCATACCATGTCCGTGAACGATGCGGACACGCGCGGCTGTCGCCATCACGGCGGCGTCGAGGAAGCGCTCCACGCGTTCGATGGCCTCCTCGGCGTGCTCGCCGATCAGATTGATCTCCTGCACCGAGGGACTCAGCTCCGGACCCGCCTGATAGCGGACGTTCTTCGGCAGCTTCGCTGACGAGGGTCCGGTGGTTTCCGGCAGAACTTCTTCGACATCCTGCGCCGAAATCTGCATCTTCATGAAGCCAGCCTCGACTTCGAAGCGGTCGTTGCCCAGCATGCGGCGCACGCGCGCGGGCTCGCGAATGCCCTTCAACCGAACGCGCGAGCCTTCCGCAATACTCAGTTTTCGGGACGCGGTTTCAGCCGATTGCGGGAGAATCTTCTCCCAGTCTTCGCGCATTTCGCGCTTGACGCGCGCCGTCTGCCGATGCGCTTCGTCGACGGCCTTGCGCTTCTCCGCGGCATCGGCCAGACGCGCCATCGTTTCGTCGCCGCGCTCCTGCCAGCGGCGCTGCATGTCGTCGAAACGGGTCTCCAGCTCGCGCAGCTTGGCCGTTTCCTTTCGCTCCCAATCGTGCGCGATCTGTTTTTCACGCGCGGCCAGCGCGTCGCGCTCCTGCCGCAGCGCGGCTTCGATGCGGTTCGTCTCCTCGATGCGTTTGTGCAGGTTCGCGATCAGCGTCGACAGCTCGATTTCCTGTTTGCTCAACGAAGCCCGCGCGCGCTTCATGATGTCCTCGGGCATGCCGAGGCGCTCGGCGATATCGAGCCCCGCGGACTTGCCCGGAAGGCCGACCTGCAGTTCGTAGGTCGGCTCCAGCGTCCGCTCGTCGAAGCCCATCGACGCGTTCAGGACCGTCTTCGTATTGGCGCCGTAGATCTTCAGCGCGGTGAGGTGCGTCGAGGCGACAGTGAACGCGCCCGCCGCGCGGAAGTGATCGACCAGGGCCACGCCGAGCGCGCCGCCTTCTTCGGGATCGGTGGACGAACCGATTTCGTCGAGCAGCACGAGCGACTCCGGCGTGGCGTCGAGAGCCATCTCGCGCAGATGCGAGACGTGCGCCGAGAAGGTGCTCAGGTTCTGTTCGATGGATTGGTTATCGCCGATGTCGGCGAGCACCTGCTCGAACAGCGGAACCTCGGCGGCGGTGCAGGGCACGGGAAGTCCGGCCTTCGCCATCAGCGCGATGGCGCCGATGGTCTTGAGCGTCACCGTTTTTCCGCCGGTGTTCGGACCACTGATGAGCAGCGTGCGGCAATCGCGATCGAGGGTCAGGGAGAACGGAACCACTCGGCGCTTCGTCTTGCGCAGCACGTCGACGAGCAGCGGATGGCGCGCGTTTTCGAGATGCAGGCGGTCGCTGAACTTCGGAATCACGCAGTCGAACTCGATAGCGAACTTGCCCTTGGCGAAGATCAGATCGAGCGCAGCCATGATGGACGCGGCGGTGCGGATGGAATCGCCGTAGAGCCGCAGGCGGCCGGTGAGTTCTCGCAGGATGCGGAGCACTTCGCGCGCTTCTTCTTCGCCGAGGCGCACGAGTTCGTTGTTGAGATCGATGGTTTCGAGCGGTTCGAGAAACAGCGTCTGGCCGGTGGAACTGGCGCCGTGAATCACGCCGGGAAGCTTGCGGCGCTGTCCGGAAATCACGGGCACGACGTAGCGGTCGTTGCGGATGGTGACGTATTCTTCCTGCAGCACGCCTTCGTTCCGGTTGGTTTTGAGGAAGCGTTCGAGCGAATCCTGAATCGCCTTCTTCTGCTTCTCGATTTCGCGGCGCAGGCGATGGAGATGCGGACTGGCGCTGTCGAGCACCGTGCCGTCGCCCTGAATTTTGCCTTCGATTTCCTTGAGCAGCGGACGGAAATCGCCGATGCCGCGGGCGCGTTCGGCCAGCAGCGGGAATTTGTTATCGACGGCGGTCAGAAACGACGCGGCGTCGGCGGCGCGGTCGAGGAAAGCGATGATGTCGAAGATCTCGCGCGGCTCCAGCGCCGCGCCTTCGATGTGCAGCTTCTGAATGGCGATCGTGATGTCGGGAAGGCCGTTCAGGTTGATGCGAATGGCGCCGCCCTGGGGCGTGGCCGAGGCGCGAAGGTAGAGGATCGCTTCGCCCGCTTCGGCGAGATCGCGCTCGATGCGTTCGCGGTCGATCGATGGTTCGACCTTAGCCAGTTCCGCCGCGCCCAATGGGCTGCCGATGTAGCGGGCGACGAGGTTGCGGACCTGGTCCCATTCGAGTTCGTTCACGTATTACCCATTTTGCGGAACGCTTTCGCGATCACATCCGGCGTCCCTTCGGTGATATTCAGATCGATCAGTTCCCGCTCCGTGAACCATTCGGCTTTGCAGGCGTCGTCGGCCGCGCAGAGCGTTCCGCCGGTCGGGCGGCACAAATAATCCATCAGCACGTAATGATACTCGGGAACTCCGGCCGCGTCGAAAATGATGCGCTCGTAGATTGAGCTCAGCGCGACGATCTCGATTTCGAGGCCGGTCTCTTCCCGGACTTCCCGATGCAGCGCTTCTTCGAGACGCTCGCCGGTTTCGACGGCGCCTCCCGGAAGCGACCAGAAGCCCTTCAGGGGTTCGCGCCCTCGCTCGACCAGCAGGATTTTGTTGCGTTTTATGATGAGAGCTCCGACTCCCAGGATCGGGCGCTTGGGATATTGCCGGCCCATCTAGCAACGCTCCCTGGAACACGCAAGGGCCGGCTGTTGTGGGGCAGCGCTTCGGCGCTGCAGCCGGCCTTCCGGCCGGCCTTCGTTCCGACAAACCCGCTGTCCTGATCTCCGCGGACGCCGGGCGAAAGCCCGGCGGCAGGCTGAAAGCCTGACCCCACAAATTTTTCCGGCGGCTAATATTGCAAAGCTCCCTTGACTCCCGGTTTGACGCGGAAGATGTCGCCGCGCGCGCCGATGAAGAGCGATTCCGTGCTCGCCTCTCCGAACGCGCAGTTCACCGCGCGCACGCCTTCGAGCAGCGTGCGCTCGAGGCGTCCGTCGGCCGAATAAACCCCCACTCCTTTGGCGGCCACATACAGCCGCCCATCCACATCCGTCTTCACGCCACCCGGGACTCCGACAACCTTCGTGACAACGTCGCGCTGGTTGCCGTGTTCGAGATCCAAAGCCACAACCGCGTGCCGGTCGGAATCCGCAACGAAGAGCACCTTGCCGTCCGCCGAGAGAGCGACGCCGTTGGGACGAGTCTGCCACTTCGCCAGCACGTCGAGATCGCCTTTGGGCGAGATGTGCCAGACGCCGTAGAAATCAAGCTCGCGATGGTCGTTCGCGGATCCGAAGGCGGGGTCGGTGAAATAAACATGACCATCCCGGCGCACGACAATATCGTTCGGCGCGTTGAATTTTTTGCCCTGATAATTATCGGCCAGCGTTTCGGTCTGTCCTTTCGCATCGAGACGCGTAACGCGCCTCGCTTCGGATTCGCAGATGTAGAGCCTGCCCTGGATATCGAGGGCCAAGCCCGACGCGCCGCCGTCGTTATCCTTCAGAACGGGCGGATGCGCGCTGCCGTCAATTTTGAAAATCTTACGCTGGCGAACGTCGGCTACGGCCAGATATCCGGCGCGCGACCACACGATACCATCCACGAATCGCAGGTTCGAGACGACCTTCTCGGACTCGTAGTTGGGTTGTTCCTGCAAAGCGATTACTGAGCAGCGGCGCCGGGATGCTCGATCCTGATCTCGTTATCGACGCTCTTGACGCCGTTCACTTTTTTGGCGATTTTTTCCGCCTTGCTCTTCTGCCGCTCTTCGGCCACAGTGCCGCGGAGAGTGACAACGCCATCCTTCACGAGGACTTCGATGGCCCCGCCTTTAACCACCGTGTCGGCGGCCAGTTTGGTACGAACCGTATCGGAAATGAAATCGTCGGACACGGGTTTAGCCGCGGGCGCAGCCACGGAAAACAGGGTGAGAAGCGCCGCCGGCGTCAGGAACAGCCGCTTAAGATTCATCTTCGGCCATTGTACGCCAGTCGACCGTGTTGAGATACGCCGGCTTTTCGCGCCATGCGGGTTCGACCTTCACATGCAGGTCGAGATAGATCGACGTGCCGAACAGCGCCTCCATCTCCTGGCGGGCCAGAGTCCCGATCTGCTTCAGCACCGAACCCTTCGAACCGATGACGATCGCCTTCTGGCCGGCGCGCTCCACGAGGATGGTGGCGAAGATGCGGATCAGACGCGGCAGCTCTTCCCATTTTTCGATCACGACCGTTACCGAGTGGGGGACTTCCTGGCGCGTGACCTGGAGGATCTTTTCGCGGATCAGTTCGGCGGCGAGGAAGCGGGCCGGCTGATCGGTGAAGTGATCCGGCGGGAAGTATTCGGGGCCTTCGGGCAGGCGTTTGACGACTTCGGCGCGGAGCAGGTCGAGGCCTTCGCCGGTGGCCGCCGAAATCGGCAGATATTCCGCGAATTGGTAACGCTTCCGGTATTCCTCGAGCAGCGGCAGCAGTTCCTGCTTGGCCGTGAGAGCGTCGATTTTGTTGAGGGCAACAATGACGGGCGGGCCGTCGGGGCGAAGAATGCTCAGGGCTTTTTCATCGCCGCCGCTGAACGGCTTTGTGGCGTCGACGAGATAGATGAACAGGTCGCGCTCTTCGAGCGAAGCGCGCACCGCGTCCATCATGCGCTTGTTGATGGCGCTGTCGGACTTGTGAATGCCGGGCGTATCGATGAAGACGATCTGCGCTTCGGGCGTGGTG
Source organism: Bryobacteraceae bacterium (assembly GCA_030036985.1). Lineage (GTDB taxonomy): Bacteria > Acidobacteriota > Terriglobia > Bryobacterales > Bryobacteraceae > BOG-234. Next base: position 6,313 of record JASHSD010000664.1, on the reverse strand, counting down.
AGCACGCCCTGAATCTGTGTGCGCGTGGTCTGAGGTTTATCGGCGACGATGGAAACCTTCTGGCCGACCAGGGCATTCAGGAGGGTCGATTTGCCGGCGTTGGGACGGCCGAGAATAGAGACGAAGCCGGATTTGTGCGGGCTCATGTTCTGACTTCCTGAGACGCCTTGCTGAGCCGCACCTGCTCGACGCGCATTTCGTCCGCGGCGAGGACTTCGACGCGAATGCCGTCCCGCTCGATGACTTCGCCGGCTTGGGGAACGTGGCCGAGCCATTCGGTGATGAGACCGCCGATGGTCGTCGACTCGATTTCTTCGTCCGGCGTGAATTCGAGGACGTCGGATATGCGGCCGATGTCGAAATTGCCGGAGACGATGAAGCCGCCGTGGCCGTCTTCGGTGACGTCGGACGCGGGCTCGTGCTCGTCGCGGATTTCGCCGAGGATGACTTCGACGAGGTCTTCCATGGTGGCGAGTCCGGCGGTGTTGCCGTATTCATCGACCACGATCGCCATGTGGGCGCCTTCCTGCTGCATCTCGCGCATGAGATCGTCGACCGGTTTGCTTTCGGGCACGAAGCGGATGGGGCGCATCAGTTCGCGAACCTTGCGGGTCAGGCGATCGCTTTCGGGGATTTCGAACATGTCGCGGACGTGAACGAAGCCGGCGACATCGTCGATGGAGCTTTCGAAGACCGGGATGCGCGAGTACTGTTCGTGCACGACGAGTCCGCGCAGAGCTTCAAGGGTTTCATCGGCCTGAATGGCGATGATGTTGGGGCGCGCGGTCATGACTTCGCGCACGACTTTGTCGCCGAAGGCGAAGACGGATTGGATGAGTTTGCGGTCGTCTTCTTCGATGAGGCCACCTTCTTCGCCGGCGGTGATAAGAGCCTCGATGTTTTCGGCCGGAGTGGCTGGTTCGTCGCGCTCGGATTCCTCGGCGGCGATGTCGAGAAGGGAATGCAGGAAGTTGAGCGCGAGCACGAGCGGATGGACCATCAGCGCGGTGGTCGTGTAGAAGGGGAGGATCGCTTCGATCCATTTACAGGTGGTGCGGCGGAAGAGAAGCTGCGGGATCAGGTAGGCGCAGAGCATCATGAGCACCCAGGCCACGCCGATGGATTTTGCCAGGACTTCGAGGGACAGCGTGCCTCCGTCGACGATCTGCGCGAGGGTGGTGAGGCCGAAGAGGACCAGACAGGTGTGCTTCCAGAGGGACCAGGTCAGGGCGCCTTCCTCGGGTTTAAGTTTCAGGCGGGGTTCGAGCGTGGATTTGAAGTACTGCAGCGACGGGAGTTCGCGCGTGCGCAGGCGCATGCCTTCGAGGTAGAGGGTCTGGATGGCGGTGGAGAGCGTCACCAGGGCGAGGAGGATGATCAGGATGGCGAGGGTCATTTGGTTCCCCGGGAAGGTCCCGGCTTGAGAGCCGGGACGGCAGGCACGAGTGCCCGCGCCACGGAATTCCGGTTGCCCCGAAGAGCGGGACTGCCAGTCCCGCGCAGAATGCCATTCTGCCCTACACGGCGTTTGGCGGAACCACTTGCTTGCGCGCGCGGCTCGGAAATGCTTGGCGCGCCGGAAATAGTTCGCGAGTCGGATTTGGTTCGCGGACCGGATTTGGTTCGCGGGGCGGAAACCGTTCGCGCGTTGGTTCGCGAATCGGAAGTGGTTCGCGGATCGGAAGTGGTTCGCGGGTCGGAAGTGGTTCGTGGGTCGGAAACGGTTCGGGCTACGAGCGTGTTTGGGAGGCTTAGTTTGCGGCGCCAATTCGCCTCGGCGCGCTTCATTTCGCCGTTGTCGCGCTCGTGGTCCATGCCGATGAGATGCAGGACTCCGTGTAACAGCAGGATGCGGATTTCATCTTCCGTCGAGTGGTTCCACTCCTTTGCCTGGGCGCGGGCGCGATCGAGCGAGATGGCGATGTCGCCTTCGGAGGGGAAGGACAGGACGTCGGTCGGGTAGTCCTTTCCGAGGAACTGTTTGTTCAGCGCCTGTAGTTCCGCGTCATTGGCGATGCGGCAATGGAAGGGCTTTCCGCGGGCGACGCGGTCGCGCAGAATTTCGGCGAAGGATTCCAGGCTGGAACGGTCGAGAGTGGCCGGCTTGCGCCGGTAAGTTATCAGTGGGTCGGCTTTCATGGCTTTCCGCTCAGGCCTGCGCCGGAACGGGTTCGATCGGCATGCTGTCGGTGAGCTTAAGCGAGAGCTGGCGTCCCGCAACGCCCTCGTTGTATTTTTCGTAGGCGCGCACGATCCGCTGCACAAGGCTGTGGCGGACGACATCGCGTTCGTCGAACTGGACGAAAGTGATGCCCTCGACCCCTTTGAGGATCTCGACGGCATCGAGCAGACCGGAGCGGCGGCCGCCGGGGAGATCGATCTGCGTGATGTCTCCGGTGACGACCATTTTGGAATTGAAGCCCTGGCGCGTGAGCACCATCTTCATCTGCTCGGGGGTGGTGTTCTGGGCTTCGTCGAGGATGATGAAACTGTCGTTGAGCGTGCGGCCGCGCATGAAGGCGAGAGGCGCCACTTCGATGGAAGCGCGTTCGAGGAGCTTTTCCACCTTCTCCGCTTCGAGCATGTCGTAGAGCGCGTCGTAGAGCGGGCGCAGGTAGGGATCGATTTTTTCCTGCAGACTGCCGGGGAGAAAGCCCAGCCGTTCGCCGGCTTCGACAGCGGGCCGGGTGAGGATGATGCGGGTGAAGCGCTTGCCGATCAGCGCCTGCACGGCCATGGCGACCGCGAGATAGGTCTTGCCGGTGCCGGCGGGTCCGATGCCGAAGACGAGGTCGTTGCGTTCGATGGCTTCGAGATAACGGCGCTGGGTGACGGACTTCGGGGCGAGAACTTTTTTGCCGAAACTGCGCTGCTGGCCGCTCTTGAAAAGTGAGCGGAGCGTCACTTCGGGGTCGGCGGTGACGACGCGCAGCAGGCTATTGAGATCGCCGTTTTTGAAGACGGCGCCTTCGCGGACGAGGGCGAAATAGTCCTCGAGGATGGATTCGGCGCGCTGGACGGATTCGGGCTCGCCTTCGATCTCGAGCGTGTCCGCACCAAGGCTGGTGCGGACGTTCAACCCGGATTCGAGGACACGCATGTTCTCGTCGCGGGTGCCGAAAAGGCTTTCAATGCCGCGACTAACCTGAACGGTAGCTTTCATTTACTTTGAGTGGACGCAGTACGGAACATCATGCGTTTTGCGATTACACAGAAGGACAGGTGATTGGCGTAAGACCGGGGCGCCGCGGGATCGCGGGGGAGGAAAAAACCATCCGAAGACGATTATAGCATCGTCGTCAGTTCCCCACAAAGAGGACGAACCCGCTCGAAGCGGTCCCCGTGCCGGCCACCGTCAACGTGGTTGTGCCATTCGACGATATGGTCGCCGAGCACGTGATGAACGATCCGCCGCGGCTGTCCTGGAGACACATGGGCTGATAAATGAAAGCGGTCGGGTAGGTCCAGCTCGCGGTTCCGTTAAGCGAAAGCAATTGAACCAGCACCATTTTCATGCCGGCGGAAAAACCCTGCAGCGGCATCTGAAAGGTCGCGACGCCGCTGGTCGAACCGCCGACCGTGACGGGCTGCCCGGTGAGCTGTAAGTTTCCGGCTGCGACAGGTCCCGTCACGCTGAGACTGGGAAGCTGCGACTTGTAGAACGGGCGATAACCAATGGTGCAGGACAGATTCCCCGATCCTCCGCTCCCGATGTAGCTGTGGGTGGTCGTGATCGAGGTGGAACTGTTGATCGAGGCGATGTTGTAGGTGTGGCCCTGACATTGGATGGCGCCGCCCGCCATTGCCGCGGTAAAGCCGGACCCGGTGATGGCGGTCGAGCCGGACGTCGCCGTCACCCCGGTTGCCGAGTACGAACTGGCGTATACGTACCCGAACGAATCGGCGCCCGAGCCGTCGTCCCAACTCGTGTCGATGAAGGTCACGCATGGGTTGGTTGTACTCCAGGCGCACGGGGACCCGGGAAACAACAATTGCGGCGTGTGGTTGGCCTGCGCCAGCGACACGTCTTCGAACGTCATCTGCGTATTGTAGGTGGCGCTGTATGCGAAGGTCAGCAGCCCGGTTGTATTGTAAGCGCCGTTCGATCCGAACTTGGTCAGCCGGAAATGCACGTTGCCCGATAACGGCGCCGTGCCGATGGCGGTGACCGCGTTCGTATTCGCGTTCGACGTTCCGAGAAACCTTCCGCCGGTTACATTGACGTTGGAACTGTTGTCATACAGCAAACCGCCCCCGCTTTCGTCGTTGAAGTCGCGGATATCGATCGGGAAATCAGTCATGCCTCCGATGTAGAAATCATAAGAACTCGAACTGATGCCGCCCCGCGTCCAGGAAAACGAACCGGCGTAACCGCCGACATTCTGGTCCTCGACGCCGTACGGGGCGTTCGACCCATTGTAGATGCCGTAGAAAAGACAATCGACAAACGCCTCGCTGTAGATTTCCAGGCCGCTGGCGATGCGCGCGCCGGAGTTGGCGAATCCCATTATCGTCACACGCTCAAAGCGATGGAAATCGTTATTTTCATTGGCTCCCGCGAACACCAGGCCATCCGTGCATGCCGAACCCGCTCCGCCGGTGCAGTCGATCAGGATGTCGTGGGTGTCGTCGTCGTCCGCGGTCATGGAGGTTCCGTCTTCGTATTGGAAAACGGTTGCGACCGGATTGGCCGATGTCACGAGCACATGGAAGTCGTGGATGTTCGCGTTGATCAGTCCGGTAAAGGCGAACATCGGACCGTTGGCATTGCCGCCCCAGGTGAAAGTCGTCGTACCGCCGGCGCCGGCAAACTCACGGCCGAAACTGTTCTGTATCGTGCAGGTGCTGTTCAACAGAAATGTGCCGGAAGGCCAGGCGATCTTCGATTTCAGATTTACCGAAGATGACGCCGCATTGCAGGCAGGCGCGGAATCGACGCCATCCGTGTCTCCGTTGGGATCCGCGCCCCACCAGACGGGGCTCACGCTTGGCGTCGCGCCGTTTATGGCTACAGACGAGCCGCTCGCGGACGTATTGAATATCCGGACTCCCGAGTGCGCGGTTATGACGCCATTTATGGTCAGGGTGACGCCTGCTCCAACTACCCAGTAGCAGGCGCCTACAGAGCTTCCGTTCGCCAGGGTGGTATTCGCGTTGACGTTTATAGTTACGCCGGGCTGGCAGTCGATCCCGATCGCGCCGACGGAGAGCGGAGAGGACACGGTGAACGTTCCGGGAAGGAGCGTGGCCGTCCCGCCCGCCGGGACGCTCGACAGACACGCCGCGAGCGCGCGGTTTGCCGCCACACACGTGGTGGATGTGGGGCCGTTCCTGACCCCGGTGCTGTAGTCGATCATAGTGTTCGCGGCGATGAACAGCACGGCGGCGAGCGCCGCTACGGCCCCGCAGATGAATCTGAATGCTGTCGATCGCCGGGGCGTCAGGTCTTCTTCGATCATTTTTTCCTCGTGAATTTAAAGATCCAGGTGCAACTCGTATCCTTTAACTGCTCCGCCAACTGGTAACTGCTCAGCCAACTGCTCGGCGTTCGTACGTTTGGGGCGGGTTTGGCGCGCGATTGACGACGGCGACGAGTGGGGTGAGCGGAGTTGGGGCGTTTGAAAATTCGAACCCATTTTGCGGCGGGGCGGGCCTTGCGGTAACAGGCGGATTCGGCCGCGCCGGAAGGGCGGCTTCGGCTTGCGCCGCTTTGCGTTCGGCCTGGATCTGGTGGAGGAGGGCGAGATTGCGTTCGCGAGTGCGATTTATCCGCTGCTCGTAGAGGCTCAGGAGATTGAATTTGGCCGCGTTATCCATAAAAGTGCGGGCGTCGGCGAGCGCGATTTGGATTTCCCGGCGCGCATGGCCGTGGCCGAGGGCGAACATGTTGATCTCAAGGGCGAAGACGCGGTTGAGACGCCAACTGTCTTCGGCGATGCAATGGGCGAGATTGCGCTCCATCGGCGTTTCGGGACGGAGGCTCGCGATGAGTTCGCCGCAGAAGGCGTCGTGAATTTCGCGATCTTCGTCCGGCATGAGGACGATTTGGGCGGTGAGGCCGTGACGGAGATTGTTGCGGCTGGAACGCGCTTTGCCTTCGGGAGTTCGGGGGCCGGTGGAACGCTGGGCGTTACGGCGGTTGGCTTCTATTTGCTTTTCGCTGGGCATGGGGGGTCCTGGCCGGAGTAGAGCATATGAAATTGGGGTGGGAGAGGGTTCCGGCGCGTAAAGCATTCAGAACAGGAGGGTGAATTTGGGAAATTCGGCGAACCGGGAGTTTATCTTTTATCGATCCTGAGGGCGCGGGATTCTC
>JASHSD010000663.1 GCA_030036985.1 Bryobacteraceae bacterium | reverse complement strand
CCCGTGGCGCCGGTCGACGGCATCCTCGATTCGCCTTCCGAGCAGTTCCGCCTGCACATCGATAACGTGCCCGCTGGCGAACATCTGCTGGTGGTGCGGGTGGCAGACAGCGGCGGCAACACGGGTCTCGCGAAGGTAGTCCTGCACTGAAAACCAAAACGCTCGAGCGCGTCATCTCCAAGGCGGGCATCGGTTCGCGCACGCAGGCGCGCAGCTGGATTCACGCGGGGCGGGTGCGGGTGAACGGGCGTGTTGTCGAAAATCCGGATCAATGGATCGACTTCGACCGCGACCGCATTCTCTTTGACGGCAAGCCGCTCGAATCGAGAGACCGCGTTTATATCCTGCTTTACAAGCCGACAGGCTACATCACCACGTTCAAGGACCCCGAAGGACGGCCCGTGGTTTACGATCTGCTCGATGGCGTTGATACGTTTGTGTCGCCGGTGGGACGGCTGGATCTGGATACGAGCGGATTGCTGATTCTGACCAACGACACGCGGTTCGCCGAACGCCTGACCAATCCGGATTACAAGGTTGCGAAGACGTATCTGGTGAAGTGCGCGGATCTGGTTTCGGACGACGCGATCGAGCGGCTGCGCAAAGGTGTGGAATTGAGCGACGGGATGACGCGGCCTGCCTTGGTGAGGAGGGTGCGCGATTCCGGCAAATACTCGCACCTCGAAATCCGGATTACCGAGGGCCGCAATCGCCAGGTGCGGCGCATGATTGAAGCCATCGGGAGTAAGGTGCTCAAGCTGGTGCGCACCGCGATCGGGCCGATTGAAATCGGCGGGCTGAAGATCGGGGCGTGGCGGCCGCTGACCGAAGCGGAAGTGAGGGCGCTGGGCGGAAATCCGCCGAAGTCGGCGGCCTGGAGTCACGCAAATCCGCTTGGACGCGACTAAAGTCGCGTGTCCAAAATAAGGCCTGGCCCCACAAGAATATCACTTCAGATAGGTCTTCAGCGCGTCGATAAGGTCTTCGGCGGCCGCGGTCTGCTCGTCGGTCGGATCACATTTCGGATCCATTACATGCAAACGGATGTGGCCTTCAATCACCTCGGCCATCAGCGAATCCAGCGCGCCGCGGCATACCGAAATCGCGTGGAGGGTCTCCGCGCATTCCGATTCCTCCTCGATCGTGCGCAGAATGACATCCATCTGTCCCCGGATTCGGCGGGCGCGGTTCAGTAACCGCTTCTTCTCTTCAACTGTGTGCGCCATGAATTTCGCGGAAATCGGCCGGACAGCTTTACAAGTATACCCCTTGGGGTTTATGCTGAGGGTGCCTTGCAACGTTTTCGGAAAGGAGGTCACGATCATGCGTATGAAGACAGCCCTCGCCATTCGGGCGGCCATCCAGACCGTCGACAGAGTTCTCAACGCAAATCTCCCGATGAGAAACATCTGGGCAAGCTCTTCGGTCGTCCCCACGCAGAAAAAGACGCGATGACCGAAGCCACAGAACCTCCCGACCTGCCGCTCGCGTGTGGAGCGGTCCTGCTGACCTCCGCGTTCGTTTGCATTTGTCAGGCAACCGCGGGCCGCTCCACGCATACTTCCTGATCCCGCCGGTCCCTCAAAGCCCGTGCACGTGCTGAAATCGACGTCAAGCCTGAAGGTTCTGGCGCCGGGCACGTACTATTTGTGTGGGAATGGGTGGATAATAGGGAGAATGGTGCGCTGCGAATGACGCCGGTTCTGACGGGAACCGAAACCGCTCCAGGAAAAGCACGTTCCTTCTCCTGGATCACCATTGCCTGGGTTTCGGCCCTGCTGGCCGTTTGTTACGCCCCGGTGCTGGTCAAGCTTGTTGACCAGTGGATCGTCAATCCCGACATGGGGCATGGCTTTTTCGTGCCCGTGATCGCCGCGGCCATCGCATGGCACAAGCGCGGCCAGATCGCCGGAAAGCTTCCCAAGCCGAACTGGTGGGGACTGGCCATCATGATCTGGGCCGGATTCCAGCTTTACATCGCCACTCTTGGCGCGGAGCTTTTTCTCGCCCGTACTTCGCTCGTGATCTCGATCATCGGCGCGGTTCTTCTGCTGGGCGGCACGGAGTACGTTCGGGTCTTCGGATTCCCGCTGTTCCTGCTGTTCTTCATGGTGCCGATCCCCGCGGTGATTTACAACCAGATCACTTTTCCGCTGCAGATCATCGCCAGCAAGGTGGCCGAGAACGTTATCGATTGGCTGCAGATTCCGGTCATCCGCGAGGGCAACGTACTGATTCTTCCGCAGCAGACTTTGAACGTGGTCGAGGCGTGCAGCGGCATTCGCTCTCTGCTGACGCTGACGTTTCTGTCTCTGGTGTACGGATACGTTTTCGAGAAGCGCACTTGGGTGCGAGTCGCTCTGTTCTTTTCAACCATCCCGATCGCCATCGCCGCCAACGCGGGCCGCGTCGCATTCACCGGCGTCATTTCGCAGTTCAAGCCGGAGCTGGCGGAAGGATGGTTTCATGAAGCCCAGGGCGGCGTGGTTTTCATGATTGCGCTCGCCATTCTGATCGCTTTCCATCAGCTGCTGGTGCGGGGCGCGGTATTCTTCGAGGGCCGCCGGTCATGAGTTCTTTTCTGCGCAGCAAATTCCTGTATGGCTTGACGCTCGTGCTCGTCGTGCAGACGGTGCTGTTCTATTCCGCCTCGCACGGCGAGAATACGCCGCTGGCGCAGCCCCTCCAGGAGTTTCCGCTCCACATCGGATCGTGGGCAATGACGCAGGAGGGCGTGATCGATCAGGATACTCGTGACATCCTGAAAGCGGACGATCTGATGAGCCGGTTTTATTCCGGCCCCGAAGGCAGCGCGGAGTTGTTCATCGCTTACTTCAGGACGCAGCGCGAAGGGCAATCGCCCCACTCGCCGAAGAATTGTCTGCCGGGTTCCGGTTGGCAGACGGTCCCGGAAGAGACCGGACGCATCGACGCGGCCGTTCCCGGCGGTTCGATTCACATCAACCAGTTCGTCGTTTCCAAAGGCGACTCCGAAAGCGTCGTTTACTACTGGTATCAATCGCAGGGGCGAGTAATTGCCGATGAATTCGCGGCGAAGTTTTACCTGGTTTCCGACTCGATCCGACACCATCGCAGCGACACCGCGCTGGTGCGGGTTGTGGTTCCCATCCTGGGCGGTAATGTGAAGGGAGCGGAAAAGACGGGGCAGGATTTCATTCGCGCTTCTTTTCCGGTCGTGAAGACCTTCCTGCCTGAGTAGAAGTCAGATCCTGTTTCCCGGAATCCGAATCCCCGCGGGTTAGAATGAACCGGGAAGCGGGGAAATGGCGGACGAGCTCGATCAGCTGGTCGAAAAACTGAACAAGGCTCTTGGCCGCGAGATCATTTCCATCGTCCTCTACGGATCGGGCGCGGTCGGCGACCGCAATGAAAAATTCTCCGACTATAACGTCCTTTGCGTGCTCACCCGCATCGATCCAGAGCTTCTGGGAGCGGCCGAAACCGTGTTTCGCTGGTGGCGCACGCACGGTAATCCTTCGCCGCTGCTGCTGACGCGGCATGAAGTCGAAACCTCCACCGATTGTTTCGCCATCGAGTTTGAGGATATAAAACAGAATCATCGCGTCCTTTACGGCGAGGATGTGGTTTCGTCGCTCACGATCGACCGGTGCTTTTTCCGCGCTCAAGTGGAGCACGATCTGCGTGCGAAACTGCTGCGCCTGCGCCAGAAATCGGCGGGCATTCTTTCCGACAGGGACGGTCTCTGCCGTCTTCTCGCCGATTCGGTATCGACCTTCTGTGTGCTGTTCCGGCATGCGCTGATCCTGCACGGAGTCGATGCCCCCGCAAAAAAGCGCGAGGTCATCGAACGCGCCCACGAGCGGTTTGGCATCGATGCCGCACCCTTCGAGGCTCTGCTGGACCAGCGGGAAGCGCGCAAAGGTTCGAAAGCGATCGACCCGGTCCCCGTGCTCAGCGCTTATTTGAACGAAATCGGTAAAGTGATCGAGGCCGTGGATGTTCTGGACAAAGCCGTTCTGGACAAGGCCATTCCGGACAAAGCCCGCGCCGGGCAGGAGGAGAATCGCCCATGAAATCCGGAGTCATCGTACTGATCGTTGTGGTTCTCGCGCTGGTGCTGGGCGGATGCGAGTTCGTGGGAGAACGCAACAAAATCGCGACCGAGAGGGAAGCCATCAACGGGCAATGGGCGCAGGTGGACGCGGATCTGCAGCGGCGCGCCGACCTGATCCCGAACCTGGTCGAAACGGTGAAAGGCTACGCGAAGGAAGAAACCACGATTTTCTCGACAGTCGCCAACGCGCGTTCGCAACTGCTCAACGCGAAAACGCCGGAGGAAAAGATCGCCGCCAATAACCAGCTCGACGGCGCCTTGGGACGGCTGCTGGTGGTGGTGGAGAATTATCCGAACCTGAAGGCGAGCGAGAATTTCCGGGAGCTTCAGTTCGAGCTCGAGGGCACTGAGAACCGTATTCTGCAGTCGCGCCGTCGCTACAACGAAGCCGTGCAGAAGTACAACACGGACATCTCACTGTTTCCGGGAAATGTGGTGGCGGCGATGTCCGGCTTCGGGCGCGAGGACGCCTATTTCAAGACTGAGCCAGGCGCCCGCACCGCGCCCAAAGTGCAGTTCTGACAAGAATGGCGAAGAAGAATTCACAGGCTGAAGCGTGTGCTGACGCGACTAAAGTCGCGTGTCCAAAATGTGCCTGTGCTACGATTCTTCTTCCTCAATCGGGTCTTCCAAAAAATCCGGCCGGGCCGCGCGGCCCTTCAGCGCCGCCAGAATGGCGCCTGAGGTGAATCCCGCCCGGCGTAACCTTCGATATGCGCTCGCCAGCTTCCGGTCATCCTCGACCGGTCCGGCCGCGAGCGACGGCATGCGGCGCTCGATCCAGGCATCGATCAGTTCCGCTTCGCCGCGGCCTTCCAGCGCCCGTGTCACCGCTTCTTCGGCGATCCGGCCCGGAACGCGGCGCGCGCGCAGATCGCTCAGCAGACGCATTCGGCCGAAACCATCGTTTTCGACCCGGGCCTGCGCAAAATTTTCCGCGAAGCGGCGATCGTCCAGATAGCCGATGTCCTTGAGGCGCCCAATGGCCGCGTCCACGTCGGGCGATTGCGCCGCCCGCTGCGCCAGCTTCGCCCGCAGATCGCCCGTGGAATAACCACGGATACCAAGGCACTTTACCGCGTATTCGAACAATTCCTCGGCGGCTAGTTTTCGAGGAGCCTTGCGCACTCCCTCACTGTACCGAACTGTACAGGATTTCGGCATCCCGTGTGCTCCTATACCCGGCGCAGTATACTGTGGATGGCTTTCCGAAGGAGAAGAGAAATGAGCAGAGATTCTATTTCAAACTTTTTTCTTGGGCTGGGAGTCGGCGTCGGCATCGGCCTGCTGTTCGCGCCGAAGTCGGGCGAAGAGACCCGGGACGTGCTTCTGAACAAAGCCGATGAGGGCAAGGAATATCTGAAGAAGCAGGCGTCCGGTCTGCGCGAATCGGCGAGCGGCATGGTGGAAAAAGGCCGGGAAGTCGTGAATCGTCAGAAGGACATGCTGAATGAAGCGCTCGAAGCAGGCAAGCAGGCCTATCGTGAAAAGGTTGAACCCGACGGCGCCAGTCAGCCGATGTAAGATCGGGCAGTGAGGACGGAAAGCGCCATGCCCGAAGAAACATTTCGCTGGGTGATTACCGCGGGCGTCGCCATTGTGGCGCTGTGCGCCCTGATGATGGCGATCGTCAGCCTGATGCTCTACCGGGTCATGTCGAAGGTTCAGACGCGCGTCGATGGCTCGGCGGCGCGCGTCGAATCTCTCGTCCAGACGGTTCGCCTGATTATCAGCGAGAACGAGCCGAAAGTTACCGCCATCATGAGCCGGGCCGTCGAAATAACGGCCGCGGCGAAGGAGATCTCGGGTGTCGCCAAAGACCAGGCGCACCGTTTCGCCGAACTCGGACGCGATATTTCCGATCGCGCCAAGGCGCAGGTGGCCCGTGTCGATTCCGTGGTGGACGATACCGTCGAACACTTCCACCATGCCGGCGACAACGTGAAAGCGGCGGTGATGAAGCCGGTGAAGGAGGCCAACGCCGTTTTCGCGGGCGTCAGGGCGGCGGTTATCACGCTCGCCAGCGGGCGGCGGTCCAGCGTAGATCATCTGACGCAGGACGAAGAAATGTTCATTTGATGGAGAAACTCGCGATCGTCTACGGCGTCCGGTTGCTGCCCGCGGAGGAACTGGAAAGCTTCGAAGATGGCAAGGTGAGGCTGAAAAACGGCCAATCGGCCTCGGTCACCATGCATCTGATCGAAGGCGCGAACGAACAGGAAATCAAGCGGCAGCTGCTGCAGTCGCTGGATGCCTTTTTCGATTTCTACCCGGAGTTGTGACGGCTTCGGATGGTCGATATCCACAGTCACATCGTTTATGGAGTTGACGACGGCGCGCAGACGATCGAAGACTCTCTGGCCATGCTCCGGATGGCGGCCGAGTGCGGCACCACCGATATCGTCGCCACGCCTCATTCCGACAACAAGTACACCTACTATCCCGAGCTGATCGCCGAGCGCATTGCCGAACTGCAGGCGGCGATGGGCGACCGCATCCGCATCCACCGCGGCTGCGATTTTCATCTTCATTTCGATAACATCCGCAACTGCGAAGAGGACCGGTCGCGCTTTACCATTAACGGTCAGCGTTATCTGATGGTGGAGTTTTCCGAAATCAACATTCCGAAGAACATTACCCTGGTGTTCCATGACATGCTGCGCCGCGATATCACTCCCGTGGTCACGCATCCGGAACGCAACGCCCTGCTCATGGCGCGGGTCAACCAAATGGTCGAATGGGTGAGGTCCGGATGTCTCATGCAGGTGACGGCGCAGTCGCTGATCGGCGGATTCGGCAAGAAGGCGGAGGAAGCCGCGAAAAAACTGATGCGCCACAAACTGGTGCACTTCATCGCCAGCGATGCCCACGATACCGAATTTCGTCCGCCGGATCTGCGCCCCGCATGGGACCTGGTGGCTTCGGATTACGGTGAGAAGACGGCTGAGCTTCTCTTCAACACCAATCCGCGGATGACGCTCACCGGCGAATATATCGAATGCGAAGACCCGGATGATGTGCCGGTAAAGAAGTCGTGGTTCCGCTGGTAGTCTGTGTGGTTCGGACAACTTCAGTCGCGTCTTCAGATGTCGCACCCGAAGACGCGACTGAAGTCGCGTGTCCGGTGGCTCGGAAGGCGGCGCCAATCTCACTTCAGATTCAGATACGTCGGCACGCTCTCTTCCGCCGTCCCCAACGCCGTCGCCAGCGCGATCTTCGCCTGGTTGTGCGCGTTGAGGCTCCCGATATAGTTCTCGTTCGCCGCCGCCAGCAGCTGCTGCGCCTGCACCACTTCGATGTTTTCGACCACACCGGCCGCGAACCGGTCCCGCGCCTGCGTCAGCGTTTGAGTCGCGAGATTCAGATTCGTGGTCGCCACGGCCACCTGCTCCGCGGCCGACTGCAGATCGAGCAACGCATTCCGCACCTCGTAATCGATGCGTCCGCGCAGATCGTCCAGCGCGTTCTTCTTCGTATGCAGAACGGTCTCGGCCTGCGCGATATCCGTCGCCGCCCGTCCGCCCGCGTAGATGGGAACGTGAACGCCGGCGAGCACATCGTAAGTGCCATGCGAATCCGCCAGAGTCGATCCGATGTCGCCGTAATCGGCCTGCACCACCACGGAAGGCCAGTAATGCTCGGCGCGGGCGGCTTCTATTGCGTATTCGGCCGCGCGCACGTTGGCCTGCGCTGCGCGAAAATCCGCCCGGCGATCGTATGCCTGCTTCAGCAGATCGTCGAGCGAAGCGGCAATCGGCGCGAAGGGTAACTTATCCGACATGCTGAACTGCTGAGCGGTCGGCAGACCGATTACCCGCGCCAGCGTCAGCTTGTCTTTCTCCACCTGATTTTTCTGTGCGACCAGTCGTTGCTGCTCCGTCTGGCGCTCCACGTCGGCGCGCAGCACGTCGATTCCGGCCACCGTGCCCGCGCGCCTCTCATCCGCCGCGCGATCGTACAGCGCCTGCGCCGTGGCCAGCTCGGCCTGAATGGCGTCCACGCGCGCGGCATCGGAAATCACGGCAAGATAGGCATTGCTGACCGCCTGCACCACAAGATTGCGGGCGTCTTCGGCGGTAAGCTCCGCCGCTTTGCGGCTCTCGTCGGCGGACTTCAGATTTTTCAGCGAAACACGGTCGTACACGGTCTGCTGAAAATACGCGCGCACGTTCTGATAGCCGTAGGGGCCGACAATCGCCGGGAAACCGGGAACGTTCAGACCAAACGCCACCAGATCGAGCTGCTGCGAGGTCTGCGTTGCGCCCGCCGAAAGGCTCGGCAGCAGCGTGCTGAGCGTCCGCCGGCGTTCCGCTTTTACGGTATCCGCGATATCGCGGCTGGTGAGAATGCCCAGATTATACCGCAGCCCGCGCTGAATGGCGTCGCGCAGCGACAGCGACAGCGGCGTGGCGCTCACCGTGCCGGTCGGGATGCTCCCGCTTACCGTAATCCCGGTCGGCTCCTGCAGCACGGGCGCGGGGCCGTTCGGGACAGGTTGGGGAGGCGGCGGCACCTGCGACCACGCCGCGCCGGCGGTCAATAGAAACAAGATGGCTGTATTACGTTTGCACACGTTCATTGGCTTAATCGCATTCTCCCAGTACCTTATTTCACGGATGCCCGGCTTCCGGCATGGTTGCAGGAAACCTTTTTCCGATAGGATGAAACTTGAGTCCCGAGGCCATCGAGACCACTTGCTGCATTGCAGGCGGGGGCCCTGCCGGCATGATGCTGGGCTACCTGCTGGCGCGCGCGGGCGTATCGGTGACGGTGCTGGAAAAGCACGAAGACTTCTTCCGCGATTTCCGCGGCGACACCGTTCACCCCTCCACCCTGGAGGTGATGCACGAGCTCGGCCTGCTTGAGGATCTGCTCAAAATCCCGCACCAGGAGCTTACGTCGCTCAGCGGCGTGATCGGCGACTTTATCTTCCGCGCGGTCGATTTTTCTCATGTTCCCGCACGCTGCAGATTCGTCGCGCTCATGCCGCAATGGGACTTCCTCAACTTCCTCGCCGCTGAAGCCAGGAAATTTCCCGTCTTTCGCCTGCTCATGCGGCATGAAGCTGTGGGTTTGATTCGGGAGAATGGGCAAATCGTGGGCGTCGAAGCCCAAAACGGCGATCGCCCGGCACGGATTCGCGCGCGGCTTGTGGTCGGCTGCGACGGTCGGCATTCTACCGTGCGCCAGGCGGCGAGTCTTGACGTTCAGGAGTTCGGTGTTCCGATCGACGTGTTGTGGTTCCGGTTGAGCCGGCGCGACGGCGACCCCGAAGAGGTGCTCGGCCAGGTCAACTACGGCAAGATCCTCATCCTGATCAACCGCGGCGATTACTTTCAGGCCGGATTGATCGTGCGCAAAGGGTCATTCGATGAAATCAGGAGCGCCGGCATCGAGGCCTTCCGCGGTACGCTGTCAAGAATCGCGCCGTTTCTGGGAAACCGTCTGCTGGAGCTGAAGGACTGGGACCAGG
>JASHSD010000662.1 GCA_030036985.1 Bryobacteraceae bacterium | reverse complement strand
CAGCCGGGACTCCTTTTCGAGAATCCGCAAGGCATCGCACGCCTCGACACTCTGAATCTGCCGCGTATCGCCGCTGAACACCACCCGCGCGCCCCGCTCAGCGGCGAGCCGGAGAAA
The DNA here is from genome assembly GCA_030036985.1 of Bryobacteraceae bacterium. GTDB lineage: Bacteria > Acidobacteriota > Terriglobia > Bryobacterales > Bryobacteraceae > BOG-234. The sequence continues at coordinate 10,621 of JASHSD010000662.1, read as the reverse complement.
CTCAGACATCTGCCGTCCGGAAACCATTCCAGCTTCGTCAAGAATCAACACCTTTTGATGGAGTGCCTGTCGCGCCGCTTTGTCTTGCAACAGTCGCTCCAATGTCATCGCATCAGCGAATCCGACTTTTTGTAACTCCTCGACCGCGCTCATGGTCGGGGCGATAGCGAGAACTTCGCGCCGTGCTTCCAACAGACCACGCCGCAGCTCCTGCAACGTCGCCGTCTTGCCGGTGCCTGCCGTGCCCGAGATCGCGACTACCTGGTCACACGAATCGAGTACGAATTCGACGACACTCTTCTGTTCCGGCCGCAGCCGATCGGATGCAATGAATTTCTCGTCTCGTCCGAGTCGCGCGCATCTCCCGATACCACGATTGACCCGGTCTATCATTTCGCGTTCGCGCCGCAGACTCTCCGCGGTTGCTATCTCCTGGCCCTCGCGAAGCACGATGCCAGATGACTCTTCCAGTGCGAGCGTGCCGGTCAATTCCGAATGATGGATCTTTCCACGTCCATGCCGGAGGGCCTCAGTCAGAACCTCGTAGTCACGCGCAACCGACAGCCGCTCGAAGATGTGATCCTTGCCGTATTGCAGCGAGTCTGCGGCGGGTTCGACAGCCAAACTCCGAGGCGAAGACTCAAAGGGTCGCCAGCAGAGCGATCTCGTCTCGTGTAAGACGATCCCTCTGGCGCCTTCGCACTTCTTCGGTAGATATCTCCGTCAGCTTATCGGCGCGTGTTTCCCTGACGAGAACGGCGACCTCATTGTCCGTGGGCTGTCTCCCGTTGTCTGCAACGAATGCCTGAATGGCGGCGTCCCGCTGCCTGCTCCGCTGACTGAACTTGTCGAGCAGTTGCTGTGAAACATCGCAAATTTCAAAACCGCAATCCCGGCCCTAGGGCCGCCGGTTCTCAACTTCATAACCCAAAGAACGAACCTGAAACGCCAAAGAATTCCGGTAGACTTCTGTGAGGTAAGCCCGGCGTTCGTAAATGCCGGAAGCCTGAAGCGCTTTCTATCGGCCTTCAACGCCGTCGTAAGTCAGGTTCGCTGCGACGGCATGAGCATGAAGCTGTGGATCGAGCTCCCTGCTGGTGTCGTGATGATAGACGGCGATTGCCAGATTGCCTGTAGTTCGATCCGCATTCGCTCCATCCTTTCGAATACGCGTAGCAGAGTGATTCTCCAGCTCGTGAAGTGTTTCGGCCACCGCCCGTTCGTGCGCCTCGATGAGCCTTTTGTCGCCGCCCACAATCGCCATAATCGAAATTGATTTCGGCGCTGAGATAGTGAAGTCGTAGAGGTGGCGCCCGCGCGACTGAACCTCGCCATCGGCTCCTGTTCGGTCCGAGCTTTGCCGCTGGCGCAGGAACACGCCGGTTCGGGGATCGAGGCCTTCTCTGAGGGCCTCGAAGTCCTCCTGCCGAACGTCCCCCTTCAGCCCGAGCATTTCCGCCCCGCGCCCACACCAATGGCCTCTGACTCGCTCCCCTTCTGCATAGTAGTCGCTATGTTCCAGATGGCGAGCCGAGTAACCCTTTCCATCCGCCATGGCCCGGATCGTGAGCATGCAACATCTCCGGCCTATCGAAACGCCCAATGATCGAGAATCGTTCCGAGCAATGTGCCAACGAGAAGCGAGCAGCCGGTGAGCAACAGCACCGACCATCGATACTCCCCCTCGTACGTCCTTAGTAGTTTGCTCGCGGCCTCCTGCGCCCTGTTCATCGATTCCCTTATGGCGGCGATTGCCTGCTCTGCCTCATGCACCGCGCCGCTATAGGCCTTGCCGAGTGAAGCCGCCGTCGCACTGAAGTCGGAAGTGCTCTTACGCAGTTGTGTAGAGACGACCGCGAGTGCCTCGGCGGTCTGTGGAATCGTGGATTGGACGAACTGTTGCCGGAGGCTCTCGTTAATCTTTTCGGCGATGATCCCCAGACTGATTCCTTTGGCAATATGGTCCGGCAGTCTGCCAAGTCGCTGGTCGATCTCATCCCGGTAAGCTTTCGTCGATTCGACCGACCTCTGTGCGCTCTCCGATGCTGTGGCAACAAGTCGCTCGAACTGTTCGCGCTCCGCCCCGATCCGGTAGGGAACCTGTTCCATCAGCAGAGTCAGAAACTGCATGATCCGCAGAATGCGAAGCATTTCGTCGTTCTCGGGGAGAGAACGGCAATGCCGCATCTCACGGTAGAAGTCGGCGGGCAGCCCGTCGGCGATTCGGTCGGTGAGATCCGGCTCAGCGACTTTCACGGCAGAAGCAACTCCTTCACTCTCTCGAATTCCGCAAACATTCTCCGCCGATAGCTTTGCGCACGCATCACGAAGGAAGCTTTCTGCAGTTCCGGCGCAGTCGTCGTTCTGCTCGCCACTTGGCCGAGCGTCACGCCGTGATTGCGCGAAGCGTTTTCGAGGTCCGGCAGTCGATAATCCATATGAATCACGGCCGGTTGGAAGATTCTTTGGAACTGCCGTGCCTGCTCACTCTCGCGCCAGTAGGTGAAATCGGCGCGTTCGGTGATGCTGTTCTCGACGATCAGGTACTCCACGCGATTTTGCAATTGTGCCGCCCATGCCAGCACGCTTTCGACGCTTGCCGGGTCCGCCGTGACGATGCCGATCGCGGTGAAAACGATGCCGGCCTCCATAACGTCCGGGTACATTCGTTCGAACCAGTCGTAGGTGACCTGTCCCGCACCCGCGCCCATGTCTGCGAGGATCACGGGTGCGCCGTCCGCCAAATGATCGACGAATGCATCCAGCCCGGCTGGCGTGTGAATGTTTACCTTGGGCGACTGCTCGCCGAAGAAATGCGCCAGCGAGCCGCGGGCTTTGTTCTCGGTATCGAGGTCCAGCAGCGTGACTGGAATCTCGTTTTCGTCGAACCATTCTGCGAGGCCCGCCATTACACTCGTCTTGCCGACTCCGCCCTTGCCACCCATCGAAAGGATGACCCTTTTCTCAGCTACGGCGACGGCGGTTCCCGTCCTTTCTTCCTTTGCAGATTTGCTCATTACCTGGTACTCCTCAAAGCTCGCCGTATGCGAGCGAAAGTTCCGAAAATGCCTGCTTCAGCCACGGCGTGGCCAGGGCATCCGCGATCAACTGCTTGATCGCGCTCCATTCCTGTTGCGAGAACCCCAACTCCACTCCGTCGCTGGGGCGATGAAAACTGAAACGAGCTTGTTCGTCGGGCGCAGTTCTCGCGGCACGTGCGCGAAAGTGAATGCCCTCCCACTCAGCACCGGGACTCAGGTTCTCCGTCAAGGCAAGAAATTCGCAGATTTGCGGATAGGGAGCGATCACGTAAGCCACATCTTTCTCCGTGGCCGCAAGCTTCACGGCCAGTTCTCCATCGCTGCCGAGTTGGAAGGACATGACGAATCCTGGGGCGGTAACACGATGGGCCTGGTTGGTGACCAGTTCCCGCTCGCGCGCGAATCGAACCGGGCGGCGTTCACGGTTCCAGTGACCCCGGACAGCCAGCCTGTAAAGAACCGGCATGAATGGCAAGAGCACCCGGTTCATAGCGACGATATCGGGAAGCACTTCATCGCGCACGGCCACATAGAAATTGCGGCCAGCGAACTCGGGCTTCTTGGCCAACGGGGATTCCCGCAACTCCCGAATTAGCTTTGCGCCGACTCCCGAGGCCACCTCGGGATCGAGCTGGCGCTCATTGAAGACGGTCCCGTCGTCGGAGCCAAGATTTCCCAGATAGTATCGGTCAAGTCCGGTACCCAGCTCCGTCCGGAGGCCACGCAATGCGAGCCAGGCTTCAATGAGGGTGGCAAACGACGATGCGTTTGGCAGAGCATGCGTGCCTGAAATTTCCTCGCACGCGACCTGAATGTATTGGGCCAGAAATATCCATTCGGCGCGCGACAGGTCGTGCTTCTGTTCCCACTTGCGGCGAATGGCCCAGAGGGCATTTGTCGGAGACTGCTGGAGTTCCGCCACTTCCAGCCGGAAGTCAAGTCGATCATCTTTGGCCGATTCCAGCAGAATCTTGGCAACGTCTGAAGTCGAGACGGATTCGCCGCGTCCATTGGAGATAACGTGCTTGGACCTTTCCAGAAACTCCCGAAGGGCATCCGAAATTCGGATTGACAGGGTCTGCTGCTGCGGCTTCCGCTCCATCAGACTTTATAGTGCCACGAAAACACATATCGGTGCAATCAAAATATTGCACACTATTGTATCGATACAAAATTTATGCCATATACTGGAAACTCCAGGCGGTACCACAATGTTCGACGAAGTCTTCGTAAGCGAATTGGCGTCGCAGATTGCGGCGAAAATTATGCCTCAGATTCACGGCGGCAACGCGAGATTGAAGGCGGCCCCACGCCTCCTGACTGTCAAAGAGGCAGCCACCTATATCGGTCGCACTGAGCAGGCGATGCAACACCTGATCCACAGACGCGAACTCGTCGTGGTGCGAAAAGGCCGTCGGGTCCACCTGGACCGGGGCGATCTGGATCGCTGGATCGAAGCGAACAAGATCTGATTTGCGTCAGTCGGTCGATGGATTGCCCATCCGAGATTGCAGGGCTCTTCGTCCTTCCGCTAGCTCTTTGCTCAGGCGATTCTCGTCCGGCAAATTCAGTTGATACTCTCTGGCCAGAACCGGATTTCCGAGATTGCCGAGCGCATAGTGTGCAACCGCCGCATTCTTCTGAGAGCAAAGAATCAGACCGATCGGAGGATTTTCGCTGGGATGCGTCCAATGCTCGCGGGCATAGTTCAAATAGAGGTTCATCTGCCCGGCATCGGCATGGGTGAATTTCCCGAGCTTGAGGTCGATGAGAATCAAACTTCGAAGGCGACGGTGAAAGAACAGAAGGTCCACCCTGTACCATTCGTCGCCGACCCGCAGACGTTTCTGCCTGGCCACGAACGCGAAATCGTTCCCGAGTTCAAGCAGGAAATGCTCAAGATGACGAATCAGAGCATCTTCGAGGTCGGACTCCGAGTATTCATCGCGCAAGCCGAGGAACTCCAAAACGAAGGGATCGCGAATTTCCTCCTCCGGCGTGATGTGGTCGTCTGGCGTTGACGCGGCCTTCAGCCTCTTCCTGGAGCGTATCGACCGATCATAGAACAGGGTTGAAATTTGGCGGTCGAGATCTCGCACTGACCACCCTCCGCGAATGGCCTCCTGCTCGTAAAACCCGCGGGCGTCCGAGTCCCGCACCGACAGCAATCGCACATAGTGTGACCAGGACAACGGGAACGGAACCGCTGGCGATTGTCCAGACGGCGTCTGGACAATTGGGTCGGCTGTGGATTTTCCAGACACTGTCTGGACTTTCTCGCGGTAAGCCAAATAGAACTGGCGCATCTGGAAGACATTGGCACGCGAAAAGCCCCTGCCGAAACGGGCCGACAGGTCCCGCGCGAGCAGGTCGAGCAACTGATCCCCATAGTCTGCTCGGGCCTTGCCTTTCTGCTCCTGTACGACGATCCTTCGGCCGATTTCCCAATACGTCAAGGTCAGAACCGAATTGATCGCGCGGCTGGCCGAACGTCTCGACTCCTCCAACAGCCCGATCAGGCCTGCGAGTAAAGCCGCATACTCTGTCTCCTCAGATTCCAGTCTGGCCGGTGACCTACTCATCGCTTCCACCTTTATCCGGCTTCTTCTGCATCAACGCCTTGGCCGACTTGATATCGTCGATATCCACGATGTTGTATCGCCGCTCCATTGAATCCGTTCGATGGCCCGAGATCCGCATTCGCACGACTTGCGCCACTCCTGCCCGGCGCATGTTACGGACTGCCGTGCGGCGCAGATCATGGAACTTGAGCGCCGGCACTTCGGCGGCCTCACAGGCTTTTTGCCAGGAGCGACGAAACTCTTTGAAGGGGATTCCGTCACGATGGAACACGCGCTCGCACCCATCCGCGTTCTTCTGGGACCACCTGAGCCAAGTCTCCATATCTCCTTCGAGGATGGGGACGACTCGGGCGTGTCCACTCTTGGTCCGCTCCGATTCCAGCGTTATGAAGCCCTGCTCCCAGTCCACCTGACGCCATTCGATGGAGAGCAACTCGCCTAAGCGCACGCCGGTGAAGTACGCGGTCACGAACAAGGGCCGGAGATATTCGGGCAGCGCGTCCCGGAGCCTGGCGTACTCCTCGTCGGTGAGGAATCCCTGGCGAACATTCGTCTCAGCCACCATGGGAAAGTACGGAATGGTGTTAACCTTCGGCGGCGTGCACTTCCGTCCGAGGTTAAACGCGGTTCGAAGCATCGAGAGTTCGCGATTGCAGGTCGAGTCGCTCTTTCCTTCCGCCACACGCTGGCGACGGTATTCCTTCAGGAGTGCGGTAGTCAGATTTGCGGCTTTGCGGTGGCCAAAGAACGGTCTGATACTGGCCTCGACCACGAAGCGCCAGATCTTTTCCGTCGAAGCCTTGATGTTGGCCTTCGCATGTTCGAGAAGATCGTCCAGCAGTTCGCCGCATGTGACGTTGACCGTCACCGAATCGCCGAGTTCGCCCCGAGACTTCTTGCCGAGGATCTGGTCCCGAAGCCGTTTCGCGTCCTGAACATTCGCGGATCGCGAAGACCGGACCACCTGCTGCCCGTCCACGTAGTAGGACAGATACCAGATGCGCCCGCGCTTGAAGATCGTGCCCGCGCCGTATGTCGCCTTGCCCATGACGGCATTGTAAACCCAAACCGTTAACACAGACCGTTAACAGTCCGGACAGCAAAAAGCCGCTCCAGACCGGAGCGGCTTGTAACTTATTGATTTCTATGGTGCGGAGAGGGGGACTTGAACCCCCACGAGATTGCTCCCGCTAGCACCTCAAGCTAGTGCGTCTGCCAATTCCGCCACCTCCGCAAACCCCGGGCAGATGTGATTATTTCTTCGGCGCGGCCGGTCCCGGCGTCGCCGGAGCGGAGTTCCTCGTCGGATGCCGCTGCAGCGCCGTAGCGCCACCGCCGGTTCCCGAGTTCCGCGTGGCGATAATCGACAGCGAAATCGAGGTCAGCATGAACACCACCGTCGAAATTGTCGTCACCCGCGAAAGCACCGTCGCCGACCCCCGCGGACCGAATGCCGTCTGCGAACCCATTCCGCCGAAGGCGCCGGCAAGATCCGCCGCTTTCCCGCTCTGGAGAAGGATCACGACGATCAAAAACAGGCACACCACGACGTGCACGACGGTCAGAAAAATTTCCATACGAGCCACCAGTATAACAGGGCAGATGACGTCGGACCGGCCTAGCGCCCGACTATTTCTGGATCATGACTTCGGTGGACTTGATCACCACCAGCACCGAATCGCCTTGCTTGAGTTTCAGTTCATCGGCGCTGCGCCGGGTGATCACGCTCTCAATCTCATTCTCGCCCACCTCAACCACCACGTGGGCCATGATCGAATCGAATTCAACTTCTTTTACTCGTCCGCGAAGCTGGTTGCGCGCTGAAAGTGCCATCACTCATAGCTTACAATCAATTTTCGTTGATCATTCTTCTCTTTGGACCGCCGGGTTGTGGTAAAGGCACACAGAGCCGGCTGATTGTGGACTGGTTGAGACCAAAGATCCCATCCATCTCGACCGGCGATCTCTTCCGCGCCGAAATGGCGGCCGGGACTTCGCTGGGCCTCGAAGCCCAGGCGATCGTGACAGCGGGCGGACTCGTGCCCGATTCGCTCGTCAACAGGATGCTGTGCGCCCGCATCGGACAGCCGGATTGCGCGCACGGCTTCATGCTCGACGGCTATCCGCGAACCGTGGAACAGGCCGAATATTTCGATCGGCTTGTCGCCGCGCGCCGGCTGCCCGCCTCCGTTGTCATCCATCTCGATGTGCCCGCCGACGTGCTGGTGGGGCGGATGATGAGCCGGCGTCAGTGCTCGAAGTGCGGGCGGATGTACAACGTTCTCTCCATGCGTCCGAAAGCGGAGGGGATCTGCGACGACGATGGGGCGCCGCTCATCATGCGCAAGGACGATCGCGAAGACATCATCCGCGAGCGCCTGCGAACTTACGAGGAAGTCACCCGGCCGGTGCTCAACTACTATCCGAGCGAGCGCTATTTTCAAATTTCGGGCGACCGGTCCTCCGCATACATCTTTGAGGAAATCACGCAGGTACTGGAATCGGTGATAGCGAAGGATCGGGCGGCTTGAAACGAAAACCCCAGGATCTGCGCAGCTGGCGCTGGTTCGGTCCGGACAACCTGCGCGCGTTCGGGCATCGCTCACGCCTGAAACAACTGGGCTACAGGCAGGAGGATTTCACCGGCCGGCCTGTCATCGCCATTGTCAATACCTGGAGCGAAATCAACCCCTGCCATCTGCATCTGCGCGAGCGCGCGGAATCGGTGAAGCGCGGCGTGTGGCAGGCGGGCGGTTTTCCCGTCGAGATTCCGGCATTCTCGATCACCGAGATGTACATGAAGCCGAGCCCGATGCTTTACCGCAACCTGCTGGCGATGGATACCGAGGAATCGCTGCGCAGTCTGCCGATAGACGGCGCGGTGCTCATGGGCGGCTGCGACAAGACCACTCCCGGTCTGCTGATGGGCGCGATCAGCATGAATCTGCCGGCGATCTATCTGCCCGCGGGTCCGATGCTGCGCGGCAACTGGAACGGCAAACCTCTCGGCAGCGGCACGGATACCTGGAAATTCTGGGCCGAACGTTGCGCCGGCAACATCACCGCGGAAGACTGGAACGATATCGAGAACGGCATCGCCCGCTCGCCGGGTTTCTGCATGACGATGGGCACCGCCTCCACCATGACCGCCATTGTCGAGGCTCTGGGCATGACCTTGCCCGGCGCCTCGTCGATTCCCGCGGCGGATTCGAATCATGTCCGTATGGCCATGAACTGCGGCGAACAGATCGTCGAAATGGTGTGGAGCGGCCGCAAGCCTTCGGATATCCTTTCGCTCGAATCGTTCCGCAACGCGATCACGGTCGATATGGCGATCGGCGGTTCCACGAACGCCATGATCCATCTGATTGCGATCGCCGGCCGGCGGGGACTGAAGATCGAGCTTCCCGCATTCGACGAGATCTCGCGCCACGTTCCCGTGCTGGCGGATATTCGCCCGTCGGGACGCTTCCTGATGGAGGATTTCTATTACGCCGGAGGACTGCGCGCGCTGATGAAGGAGATCCGCGATCTGCTGCATCTCGATTGCCTCACGGTCAACGGCAAAACGCTCGGGGAGAATCTCGCGGGTGCGCGGTCGAACAATCCCGAGGTCATCCGGCAGCGCTCGAACCCTTTATTCGCAAGCGGCGGGACAACCGTGCTGTACGGTAATCTCGCTCCCGACGGCGCTGTGATCAAGACATCCGCCGCAAGCCCGAAGCTGTTGAAGCACACCGGACCGGCGGTGGTGTTTCAGGACTACAACGACATGGATGCCCGCATCGACAGAGACGACCTCCAGGTCACGCCGGATTCGGTTCTCGTGCTGCGCAACGCGGGTCCGCTCGGTGGGCCGGGCATGCCCGAATGGGGAATGCTGCCGATCCCGAAGAAGTTGCTGACGGCGGGCGTGCGCGATATGGTTCGGGTCTCCGACGCGCGCATGAGCGGCACGGCTTACGGAACGTGCGTTCTGCATGTTTCTCCGGAGAGTTGGATCGGTGGACCTTTGGCGCTGGCCCGCGACGGCGATCCGATTTCGCTGGATGCGGAGAACCGGAAGCTCGAACTGCTGGTTTCCGACGACGAGCTGGATCGCCGGCGGGCGAAATGGGTGAAGCCCGCGGCGCGATACGGACGCGGCTATATGGCGCTCTACGCGGATCGCGTCACTCAGGCTCATCTGGGGTGCGATTTCGAATTTCCGGATCAGGGGATTGCGATCCCCGAGCCTGAGATTCATTAGTAGTCCAGGAAATAACTGGACACGCGACTTCAGTCGCGTTTGGGTGCCACATTAAAGACGCGACTGAAGTCGCATGTCCGAACCACACAGAACTGCCCAGTTATTTACTGGACACTACACCAGAAAAGTCGCCTGAAGAGCGCCGTGGCGCGCGCACTCGTGCGTGCTGCGTCCCGACTCTTCGGGACGCATGCTTCGCCTCACCACAAGTGCCCGGAGGAGTCCGGGCACGGCAGACTGAGAGTCCGCGCCACGAGGGCATCGCCGCTAAATTCCCAGGCGCTCCTGCTTCTTCAGATTTCCGAACGTGCCGATGTTGGCGATCGAGAACGAAAACTTGTATTGCGTATCGTTGACCGCGCCGAAATCGAACCGCCGGTATTCCGCGCTGAAACCGCAGCAATCCGTGTTGTAGGTCACCTGCGCGATGGCGAACTCCTGATAGCCGAGCCGGAAATCGTAAACGGTTGAGAGCGCCACGTTCCATCCTTTGCGGTTCGGATCGCCCCAGCCGAGCTGCGCGATGAGCTGATTCGCAGGCGGGGCGATCACCGCCTGGCCGTCGTACAACGGCGGCTTCAGCAGATTGCTGGCGATGGATGCGAAGTATTTCTTGACATGGTAATCGGTGGAAATCATGCTGTCGATCAATTTGTGGTAGAGCGGGTCGTAATCGGCCTGCCAGCGAATGCTCACGCCGTCTCTGGGGTAGATTCGCAGGGTGGAATTGATGGGCGAATAATTGCGGG
>JASHSD010000661.1 GCA_030036985.1 Bryobacteraceae bacterium | reverse complement strand
GTGTCGCCGCACCAGATAAACATGGAAACCGATGAGCAGCAGTGTCGCGGGCGGCAGCAGCAGCACGTGCAGCCCGTAAAAGCGCGCGAACGTAACCACTCCGATATCGCCCGTACTGGCGAGCAGACGGCTGACATACGGCCCGAGGATCGGGACCGTCGCGCCGATCTGAGTGGTGACGACGGTGCCCCAATAAGCGCGGTTGTCCCAAGGCAGAAGATAGCCGGTGAGACCGTAAGCCAGCGTCAGCAGCAGCAGAATCACGCCAACCACCCAGGTGCCCTCGCGCGGCTTCTTGTAGGCGCCCCACAGGAACACCTGAACCATGTGGAACACCACGATTACGATGATCATGCTCGCGCCCCAGTGGTGCAGGCCGCGCATGAGGCGTCCCGCGGTCACTTCGGTGAGGATGTAACGCAGGCTGCTGTAGGCGTCGCCGGGCGTAGGCGCGTAATTGAAGGCGAGCATCGCGCCGGTGAAGAACTGGATCAGAATCAGAAACAGCGCGACGCTGCCGAAGATCTGATGCCATCCGCTCGAAGCGGGGATCTCTTCATAAAGGAATTTCCGAAGCCCCGTGTGCAGACCGGTGCGCCGGTCCACCGCTTCGATCCATTGTCCGAGTGTCTCGCGCATGCTCAGGCCTGTGTCCCCGTCTGCTTGAGTTCGCCGAGCTGCAGGCGGTTGTTTTCGATTTTGGTGGCGTAGCGGTCGAGCGGCCGCGCCGCCGGACCCGCCAGTACTTTACCGTCGATCGAGAACTCCGAACCGTGACAGGGACAAACGAATTTGTCCGACGGCGTGTCCCAGTGATAGGCGCACGCCAGATGCGTGCATTGCGGACCGAAGGCGACGATCTGGTTGTTCGATTCCTTCACCACCCACGCGGTCTTTTTTACCGTCTCCACCTTCCAGCCGTCGAGGCGGTCCTGCTGGAAAGTGAGTTCGACCGGCTCGCCCGTCTTCAACTGACTGATATCGCCGGCATCGATCCATGCGGTTCGCTTGCGAGCCCGCGGAGGGATCAGCAGGTACATGATTGTTGGGATGGCCATCGCCACGGCAATTATTGCGCCGAGGATATAGATTGCGGCAAGGTGAAACGTGCGGCGCGTCGTGGTGTAGACATCCGTAACGTCGGATTCGGAGGTCGCTGGATTCGGCATCGGCAACACCATCGTACAAAACCCGCCGGCTTGCGTGCGAAGGCGCTCACGGGCATGAGTGTCTACATCGCTGGGGCGGGCGTTTCCAAACGGAAGTATGCAGGGGAAATCGGGGATGTGTCAAACCGGGAGCGCACACGCGACTTCATGGACACGCGACTTTCAGTCGCGTGTCTCGCCGGCGGTTTTGAGATACCGGCGGCTTCCCTGAGATACCGTTTCGCGGCGAATCGCGTGGGAACGGCCGCTCGTAGACGCGACTGAAGTCGCGTGTCCAAACCGGTTATCGGGTGTCGTACGAAGCGCCGACGATCACTTCCTGCGCGGCGTATTCGTCGAAAACCTCCTCCAGCAATCCGCTGGGCCCAAGCGGATAAAGTTTTGTGCCGCCGGCGGCGCGGGTCTGCACGCCGGTTTTGGGATCGACGATCATCAGCGTGACGATCCGCCGCACTTCACCGGAGGAGCCTCGCATCCCGGTGTCGATGCGCCATACTTCCTGCAGGAAACGCACGCGGCCGTCCGGCGCGACGATGTTGCGCACAGGCAGAGCACGCATGCGCACGACCAGATTCCTCGCCAAAGCCGGGAACTCTTCCTCCGCTTTGGAAGTATGCGGGGGCAGCGCGGCAAGCGCTTCCGCATCGGCGTCCCGCAGCGAATCGACTTCGCGGTCGGCGCCGTCGAGCAGGCGTTCCCAATCGGCCCGCCGATTGGCCCAGGCCGCCAGCGGCTCCAGCGCCTGTTCGGCGCGCGACCCTCGCGCGATCGCGCTGTGAATCCGGCTTTCGAGGTCAAGGATGGTCTTCACGCCCGCCAGATCGGCGCGCGTGGCGAAAAGGTATTCGCGTATCCCGTCCGAGAGACCGCTGTCGAGCGGCGCCTCGCCGGCGGCATCGCGCGCGTGGTCGTCGCGTAACAGGGCGCCGCGGATGGCATTGCAGTAATTCCGTAACGCCTCGTCGACCGCGAGGCGCGCTCGCTCCACCACTGCTATGGCGGATTCCACTTCCCCGCGCGACGGTTCCGACGCGTCTTCCGCGGGCTCCATCGTCCAGATGTTGTGAACGCCGGATTGATAGTGGCGCCGGAGCGAGCCCGTGAACTCCAGCGGCTGATAGCGTTTGATCAGAATGTGCTGGCCCGTCGCGGGGTCCACCGCCACGCGCCAGCGCATCCAGACCACGGTTGATCCGCGCTGCACCCACTCCTCCTGATAGAAGAGGCGGCCGTTCCGGTCTTCGGCGCCCGAGTCGGTCAGAGCCATCCGCAGCGACGGTTCGCGGATTAGCGTGAATCGCCGGCGGCGCCCGATGCGCAGGGGCCGGAATTCCCCGGCGTTTTTCCGCGGCGGCACGGCCGGCATTGCGCCCTGTTTCGGGGAAATCGGGAGGCCCGCCAACTGGAGGTCCCACGCCTTTTGCGGGCTGTCTTCCGGGGAATCGGTTTCGGGCAGGTCGATCGGGAGCGCGAGGAAAGCCATTTTCGCGGCCTCCTGGGCTTCGGCCCGCACCCGGAGGAGACGCTCATGCCTCACCTTCACCTGGGCATCGGCGTTGCGGTTCATGTCGTTGACGGAAACCACGAGCAGACGCCGGAGGACGGAGCTGCTCGCGTCCACGCGTTGGCGCGATTCCGCGATCAGTTTCTGAATCCGATCGGCATCCGCCGCGGCCGCGGGCTGGTACGAACCACCGCGGGCGGCCAGCATGCGGAAGGCGACGAGTTTGCGCAATGCCGTCACAATCACGTCGGCTTGTCCCGAGTTCAGGTCGGCGTCCGCCGCCGGAATCTGGCTGCCATCGGGCGCGCGGTAGCCGCGATCGCGCCGTGCGATGGCTTCGTCGAGATGCTTATGAAAGGCTTTGACTGTGCCGATAAGGTCCTTTGTAACTTCGTCAAGACCCTGAATCGTGTTATCGGCATCGGCCGGTTTGGACGATTGGGCACTTAGTTGGCTTACCGGGATCAGGCTCAGCGTCAGCAGAATGGCGCAGGCTCCGGGTCTTAAAGCCGCTTTCAGCAGTCTCGCCACGGGATACCAACTGCCACAGTCTGTCACAAAACCGCGGCGCGCGCATCAGGTTTTCGCGGCGATAGCCCAAAGATCGGTAAGAACCGATCCAGTGCTACGCGCAGGGCGATAAGGGTTATATGGCTTAGGCGTGAAACTATGATAAGAAACTTACACAGGCGGATAAGGAACGTATGAGTCGTTCATCCGAACGACAGATGTGTTGCGGTCGGGATTCGCCGCGGGCCGGAGCGTCCGGCCGTTCTATCTGAAGCCTGTACACCGGACATATGCATAACGAATTCACTGCGATCGTCGAAAGGGATGACCCCTGGTATATCTCGTACTGCGCCGAAGTTCCTGGCGCCAACGGCCAGGGCAAGTCGCGTGAAGAATGCCTTTCCGATCTCCGCGAAGCCATTGCCCTGATTCTGGAGCATCGGCGAGAGGAGTCCCTGCGCGCACTGCCTCCGGACACGGGGCAGGAACTCGTAGTGGTCGGATGAAGTTCGACAGGCTTCTCAACAAGCCGCAATCATGCGGGCTGCCGGAACCATCGGAGTGAGACTGGTCCGCCTCCGGGTTTTGAGAACACCAACAGGGCGCCGTCGGCGCCCATAAGCTTCCCGCTCGGGCTGCTTCCCGCAACGCGCCATTCCGGGCTGTCCCGATCCAACACCTCCAGTTGGCCGGAGCGGAATTTCTGCCGGTAAGGCCGACCGTCCGACGTGAATGCCCAGCCTATGTTGGGGTCGTCGGTGTCGTCCATGCGTATGCGGCGAATCAGTGCGCCATCGAGATTCAGCTCGACCCATTCGGCCAAGGTTGAGTTCTGACCGGACCATGCCCGCAGCCCCACCCTGTCATGGCCGACGGCGATCCTCAGTCGCTGCCACTGCTCCCCACCCGGCGGCAAACCCTTCGGAAACAGGGAACGGGCCAGATAGCACCCGGCTTCCTTGCGGTCCGAAGAGGACTTGCGCACCATCATGTAGTCCCGGTGATCCTCTCCACCTCGCGGCCCGGCTTCAAGCTGCCATCCGAAGGACCAGAGGGAATGGTCCTCACCGTACGACAGGTTGCAAGGCAGATAGCGGGCCGTATCCATGAAGCCGGTCTGAATCCCACCTTTGTCGAAAAAAAAAAGACGCCACCGCCGAGCCCGCCGGCAGTCTGATAACTGACCGAGACTGCTACAGAACCATCGCTGTCCACGGCCAGACCTTTTGCCCACGAATCGCTCCCATTGGGAATCCGGAGCACCGCGACGAAGGCCGGATAGCCGTCCGGCGCGTACAACCGAACGACGGCATGATTCAGAAAGTAGAGATAGCCGTTCTGGAAGGCCGCCACAGGGACGTTGCCGTCCCGCGTGGCCAGCGAGTTGACTTCGCGCACGGGTCCGTCCGCAGCTATGCCGCAGAAGGACGCGAGAGCAAGCACAAAGAGTGTTTTCATTCGACCTCCTGCGGTCCAAGACGTTACGCCCCGCCACGGCGTGCAGTCCCGAGTGTGAACCGCAGTGTCAGCCGAGGAGCGTATGCAGCGGGTGATGTATGCACGGGCGATCAGGTTCGCGCGCTACATCATCGCTCACATACACGCTTCGGCGCCGGGCAAGCGGGAGGCGCTGACGAACGGGCCGCTTATTGAGAGCATTGCTCTGCGTCACACCGTCTTCGACCCGGGGCGCATGGCGAAGAGCTGCGCCTTTTTCGCAGGCGCGCCGGCAAGGCACAGGTGGGACCTGTATCTGTTCGCGCCGGCGGAGTCTCGCAAACGCACGGCGGGCGCGGCTTGCAGTTTCGGATCAGCTCTGCCCTCGCTTTGCTACGATATTTTCAGACACGCCCCGATAGCTCAGTTGGTAGAGCGCCAGTTTTGTAAACTGGATGTCGCTGGTTCAATCCCGGCTCGGGGCTTTCCCTTCCCCGGCAACTTTGATTACCTTCCCCGCCCCTCGCCCCCGTACGGTTTTCGTCCGCGTGCGTCAGGATCTACCGGCCCGGTGCAGCGCCGCTGGTCAATAGGAGTCATGTGTACTCGCATCACTTGAACTGTTTAGCCGTAATGGCATGCCGCCGGGCCTCTGCCCGGCGCAATGGTGAACGGAATCCACGGATGGGCGACCGCGGCGGCGAAGTGTCGCCCACGAGATTAATCAACCTGTCCCGTGTCAAGGTGCGCAAGAGCTTCCGCCAGACTCACCGTAAACCGATCGGTTTTGAAGATCCTGTCTTTCACTCGCGAGGCGCCCGACTGCGTATAGACCTGACCTTGACCCGACAATGGATCGATCACCCAGATCCAGGGCACGCCCAGATCGAGATAATCATCGATTCGACGCAGCATCTCGGGGACATCGCCGTCCGGCGAGAGAATCTCCACGCACAGATGCGGCGCGCTGGTGACGATTCCAGGGTCCGCCGGCGCGGGACGCTGGTCCACCACGCAGACATCCGCCAGCCTGTAGCGATCGGGCCGTACTCTTATTCTTTGCTCGGTCAGAGCGAAAGACCGCGAAGACTTGGTCTGCTCCTCAAGCCGGCTGCCCACAAAATTCTGTATGTAACTGTGCTCGAAACTGGGCATCGGGCGCTCGACGATTCTGCCTTCCAGGTATTCGGCGTCGTGCTCGAACCTGGCGCGCAGATATTGTTCCGCGCTCGTGAGTTCCGCGATTGCCATAGTCCCTCTTCGACATAGCTTGAGCGGGGGGTTACGCCGCCCGCGTTTTTTCGCACTTCTGATACCGGCCCATCAACTGCGTCTGCTCGATGATGTGCCCCACAATCGCCCCGTCCAGTTCCTGCCGAGTCAGCCCCGGCGGCATATCGGAATCGGTATCGAGCGCGTACAGATGGAAGAAGTAACGATGCGTGCCGCTGGGTGGTTGCGGACCGCCGTATCCGATTTCGCCGAATCCATTGATGCCCTGGCGCGCGCCGTTCGGCAGTTCCCCGGTCGCCGGCAGATGTTCCGGCAGTTCCGTCATTTCAGGTTTCATGCCGTATATCATCCAGTGCGTGAACAGACCGGCGGGGGCATCGGGATCGTCCACGATCAGGACGAGGCTTCGCGTATTCGCCGGCACGCCGGTCCATGAAAGCGCCGGCGAAACATTGCCGCCTTTTTTCGAGTGCTTCTCGGGAATGGCGCCTTCGTTCCGAAAGGCGGGACTTTTCAGGGTCAGGCTCATGGTCGCTCCTAACTTCGTGGGCGGTGCAATCCCTGTTCCAACCGCGGGAGTGCCGATCCATACTGTCGACGCATAACATTCAGGTGAATTCCGGTGAACGCGTTGACCGCATTGAATACTCACGGTACATTCAACTTGGGGCCTAATCCCCTTTTATGGAACTCGCCAGGATTCTTCGCTTCAGGCCCCGACCGGCCAAAGTCGTCGGCATCGACAGCTCCAGACCGCAGAAGGTCGTCGCGCTGTGCCGTAAATTACTGTCTGACGGCGGCGGCGTCGCGGCGGCGCGTCTGGCGGCGGACATCCTGCGCGAATATCAAGCGCTCGACAAAGCAAGCCAATTGTCGTTCTTCGATCTGCTGGTCCGGGAGTTCTCTCCGGACCCGAACGATATCGGAGCCGCCGCCGACACCTACAGAAATTCGCCCTCCCCGGAAAATCTTCGCAAGCTGCAGCGGGTCGTGGAGCCGCCGCGGCAGGAACTCTTCCGGCGTTTGAACATGGCGCCAAACGGCACGCGCGCGCTGGTGGAACTGCGCCGCCAGGTGCTGAGCGAATTGGCGGGCAGGCCGGAACTGGAGCCGATCGCGGCCGATCTGGGTCATCTGCTGGCATCCTGGTTCAACAGCGGGTTCCTCACGCTGCAGCGCATCGACTGGCGTTCGCCCGCGGCCATCCTCGAAAAACTCATCGCTTACGAAGCCGTCCACCAGATCCAGGGCTGGCAGGATCTGCGGCGCAGGCTGGAAGCGGATCGCCGGTGCTATGCGTTCTTTCATTCCGCGCTGCCGGACGAGCCGCTGATCTTCATCGAAGTCGCGCTCACGCGCGGCATCAGCGCGCGGGTGCAGCCGCTGCTCGACCCGAATTCGACCGTCGACGACCCCGAGGCCGCCGACAGCGCCATTTTCTACTCGATTACCAACTGTCAGCAGGGTCTCCGCGGCGTGCCCTTCGGCAGTCTGCTGATCAAGCAGGTGGTGGAGGATCTGAAAAGTAACCTGCCGCGCGTGAAGATCTACGCGACCCTTTCGCCGATCCCGGGCTTCCGCAAATGGCTGAACAAGGAATTGGCCGCGAAGGAATCCTTTGTTGTCGACCCCGAAATACGCAAGGCGGTCGCGCTGTTGGAAGAGCCTGACCCCCTGCGCGACGATAAATGGCCGCAGGATCTGCGCGACAGGCTGATCTCAGCCTGCGCGTTTTACCTGATGCATGAGAAGCGCGACAACGAACCGCTCGATTCCGTGGCGCGCTTCCATCTGAAGAACGGTGCCCGGCTGGAGCGCATCAACTGGATGGCGGATACTTCACCCGCCGGCATCGCCCAAGCCGCCGGACTGATGGCGAATTACGTTTACGAACCGGACGATCTGCAGCGGAATCATGAACGCTACAGCCGCTCGGGCGAAGTGGTCGCGTCGGGACGAATTGAGCGTGCTGCCAGGCGCCTCGTCCACGGTCACCGCGAGCGAAAACAATCCTGAATCAGCAGTTTTTTGTGGGGTCAGGCCTTCGGGCCTGCGGCCGGGCTCCTGCCCGGCGATCACAGACTTTGGAGGAACTGCCCACAACTTGTTGATAACGCGGGCACGGAAAAAGGCTCGCGGCGGCTGGCAATGCGAACTTGCGGCCGGGACAGAGTTCCTCAGTTCGTATGAAGCCGCGCCGCGGCACCCCCGCTCTCCAGAAACTCACCGCCAAGCTATTGATTCTATGCGACCGCCTTCCGCGTGAGTTTCTGCTTATGGTGACGGGCCGCCCCGGCCCGGATATGCTAAAGTCTGTGCCCACCATTCTGCCGACCAGGACAATGCCCTTACGTTCGACCGACAATCAGGACCATGAAGCTGTCGGGAATGGCTGATCCCCGGCCTCTGCCCGCCACAGGCGCTCCATATTCCGCCGCCGGCAGATATAGCTTATGCGCCTTCCGATCCGCGCCTATGGTCCGGGCGCCGGCCTGCGTCGGAATCGTAGCCACGGGTTCGAATTTTCCCGGCGACGTTTCGCCCACCATGGTGATCGTGCCGTCCCGGCCATTCGCGCTGAAGGCATAGCCATCGTCAAACGCCACGCCGTCCGGACCCTGGCCGATAGCCGGCGTCGCAATCACTTTCCCGGCGATCGGGTCACTGACGATCATCATCTTGTTCTCGCAGACCGAGTAAAGATAGCTGTTCTTCGGGTTGACGGCGAGCCCGCTGGGGCCGTCGCACGGGGCGATCGAATAGTGCTTCGTCAGCGTAGCCGTCTTCGCATCCAGTTCGCCGATTTCGTTCTTGTCTTCGATATTGAAATACACGTGCCCTTTGCCGTCCACCTGGGCGAACTCGGGCTTGCCGCCCAGCGGGATCGAAGCCGCGACCACTTCGCCGGTCTTCGCCTCGAACGCGGTCGAGTCGCCGCTGCGTCCGTTGAAGGTGAAGACGCGGTGCGACACCGGCTCATAAACGATGGAATCCGGGTTCGTGCCGGTCTTGACCGTGCCGAGAACCTTCAGCGTCTTCAGATCGAAGACAGTGACTTCGTTAGCCATGCCATCGCTGGTGAAGCCGCGGCCGAGATCGTTGGCGACGGCAATGCCATGCACGCCTTTTGTATCG
>JASHSD010000660.1 GCA_030036985.1 Bryobacteraceae bacterium | reverse complement strand
A
Source organism: Bryobacteraceae bacterium (assembly GCA_030036985.1). Taxonomy (GTDB): domain Bacteria; phylum Acidobacteriota; class Terriglobia; order Bryobacterales; family Bryobacteraceae; genus BOG-234. The sequence goes on along the minus strand of JASHSD010000660.1, from coordinate 3,292 downwards.
CGCAACTACGCTGGTTGTCGACGAAGAAGGTACCGTCACCGTCCAGCACCTTCTGAAACCGGGCGAAGCGAAGGTTCTGAATCCGGGCGAATACATTCGCGTTTACAAGGACGAGCCGCTGGCGAAAAAGCTGATCGATAAGGGATCGGTGCTCCAGCGCGCGCTCCGCATGGCCGCCGACGCGCTCTACCAGGCCGCGGCCGACGCGGACCACACAGCCGGCATCGCCAAAACCGGCGCTTCCACCGTCGGCCTGCCCGCCGATCAGAAGAACGGCAATCCCGCCCCGCCGCCTCCTCCGCCCGCGCCGCCGGCGCAGTGACGCCGATCCCGCCCCGCTTGCGCGACCCCCCGGCGCAATGAGAGGCTTGAAGCAATGGGACTTCTCGCGAAGCTTCTGCCGGTTTTGCTGTTGCCCGCCGGCGTTCTTGCCCAACAGCAGCCGGACCCTCGGATTGTCGCGATTTTCACCGCCATCTCGCAACGCGCCGCCCGCATGGAACCCATGCTCGAACAGCTTCGGCCCAAAGACTGGGTGACGAAAGGCGCGCCCGATACCTACGTGGCGCAATGGAACTCCACGCTCGAACAGCTGAAGGCCATCCGGACCGATATGAACGCGCTGGCCCAGCATCCCGAGCAGATGACCGAATGCATGCGCGCTCTGTTCCGCGTGCAGTCGACGCATGTGGCGCTCGATTCGCTGATGGGCGGTCTGCGACGCTACCAGAATCCGCCGCTTGCCGATCTGATCGAATCCGTCGCCGCTGAAGACCAATCCGATATCGATCGCCTTGAGCAGTACGTTCTGCAGTTGGCGACCGAGAAGGACCAGCAGTACGCAGTCGTCGACAGTGAAGCCCAGCGCTGCCGGGCGAGTCTCTCGCGCCAGCCCAACCAGCCGACAACCAAGATCCCGCACCAATGACCATCGCCATGCCATTCGTCTGTAATATCTGCGAAGAACAATCGACACGCATCTGCCTGCAGTGCACCAAGGACACCTGCGCCAATCATCTCTGCGAAAAATGCGGCTGCTGCAGCGACTGCTGCGATTGCGAGGTCCGTCTGGACGAGGAGTTCGTCGAGACCGCGCATTTCGAGGGACCGCACGAGCCCGAGCCGCATCCTCACCCGATGCCCGACCCCGACAAAGACAACGAACCGGAGCCGGTCCCGCCGGAACCCGGCTTCCCGGATTAACCGCTCTTACCAACCGCTCTCGCTTACCACCCCGCCCGCGGTTCTGTGTAGGGCAGGTTGGCAACCTGCGGCGGATTGGCAATCCGCCTCTTCTCTCCTTGACAGTCTAGGAATCAATTGATATGCTCTCTCCTTGATCGTCGAGGAGAGAACATGGACCTGTTGCAAGGCACTCTCGATCTGCTCATCTTAAAAGCCGTATCGTTAGGCCCGCTGCATGGCTACGGAGTCCTTCTGCGCATTCAGCAGATATCCGGCGACCGTCTGGAGATCCAGCAGGGATCTCTCTATCCGGCGCTCTACCGTCTGGAGCACCAGGGCTGGATCGTCAGCGAATGGGGAGAATCGGAAAACAAACGCAAGGCGAAATATTATCGCCTGAGCGCGGCGGGTCGGCGCCAACTGAAGGCCGAAGCCGACCGCTGGAACCAAATGGCCGATGTCATGGCCGACATCCTGCGCACAACGCCGGGTGAAGTATGACCTTCGTCGCGCGCCTTATCTCCTGGTCGCGGGCAACGCTCGGGCGCTCGCGCATGGAGAGTGAAATGGAGACCGAACTCCATTTCCATATCGAGCAACGCGCCGAGGATCTCGTTCGCGCGGGAGTGCCCAGAGAGAAAGCCGAGCGTCGCGCACGCCTCGAATTCGGCGGCATCAACCAGACCAAAGAAGCATGCCGTGATGCCCGCGGAGCTGACCTGCTGCAGTCGCTCCTGCGCGATTCGGCCTACGGTCTGCGCTTGCTTCGCCGCAACCCAGGCTTCGCCACGCTCGCGATCGTCACGCTGGCGGTGGGTATCGGCGCAACCACGGCGGTGTTCAGTCTCGTGAACGCGGTGCTTCTGCGGTCGCTGCCTTACCGCGACGCGGGCCGCCTGGTGTTCCTTTACACGCCGATTCCCCGCTTCCAAGGTGTGCCGATGGAAGCGTGGGGACCGATGAACGCGGACTTTTACGACTGGGAAACGCAGAGCCGCTCGTTTGCCGGGCTCGCCCTGTTCAAGCCCGGGCGCATGAACCTGTCCGGCAGTGGAACGGCCGAGCGCGTCGGCGTCGCCGATGTTACGGGCGACTTCTTTCGCGTGCTCGGTGTCGCCCCGGAACTCGGCCGCGTCGTGGGGCCGGAGGATGATCGGCCGGGGACGAATCGGGTGGCCGTCATCAGCCATGCGTTGTGGCAATCGCGATTCGGCTCCGATCCGGGCGCGCTTGGTAAAGAGATTGTGCTCCAGGATCAGCCCTACCGCATCGTCGGCGTGATGCCCGCGGGCTTCGCCTTTCCGCACGGTCCCGAAGCCGTTGAAACGCAGGGAAGCGTGACCGATGTGTGGCTGCCCTGGGGCATGACGGATAAAGAAAAAGCCGCGCGGGATGACGATCCGGGCAACGCTTTCGGACGACTGCGGGACGGCGTCTCGCTCGCTCAGGCACAGAAGGAAATGAGCGCGATCAATGCGCGCCTCGATCGGCTGCATCCACCGTTTTTTCAAGGTGGTGAATTTGTGGTGCGGTCCTTCGACGCCACGATTACGGGATCGTCGCGCCGCGCATTGACGATTTTCATGGGTGCGGCGATGCTGGTTCTGCTGATCGCGTGCACGAATGTCGCGAGCCTGGTCCTGGCGCGGGCGTCGGGACGCATCCAGGAAGTGGGCGTGCGTGCGGCGCTCGGAGCGTCTCGGCTGCGGTTGATCCGGCAATTCCTCGCCGAATCCGCGAGCCTCGCCGCGGCCGGCGGTATGCTCGGAGTCGCGCTGGCGTACATCGCCATCCGGCTGATCATCCGCGTCAATCCCGGGAACATTCCCCGCCTCGATGAAACGTCGCTGGATGGGCGGGCATTGCTCTTTACGGTTGGAGCCTCTGGGGCGGCTGCGTTGCTCTCCGGATTGTTGCCGGCCTGGTCCGCCTCGCGTCGGAACCTGGCTGACGCTTTAAAAGCTTCGGGCAGCCGGAGCGTGAAAGGCGGGGCGAATCGGCTGCAGCGCAGCCTTGCCATCCTGGAGATGGCGCTCACGATCGTGCTGCTGACCGGCTCGGGTTTGCTGCTTCGAAGCTTCGTGAAGCTGCAGTCCGTCGACAAAGG
>JASHSD010000050.1 GCA_030036985.1 Bryobacteraceae bacterium | reverse complement strand
AGGCCGGATTGATCCCCGCCGGATTTATTCCGACCGGATGGGTCCCGACGGATCTTTTCGGATTCGGTCACAGCAGCGCCCAAGCCGCCGCGCAGCCCGCCCAGAACCAGGCTCAGGACCAGGCTCAGGACCAGGCTCCGGCGGCTCCCGCAATCCAGCCCGCCTCCCAGAGCGCCTCACCGCCATCCGACGTGCCGCCGCCGGACACAACCCAGCCGACGACAGCCCCCGCCGATCAGCAAGCGCCCGCGGCAATCGGCACGCCGCCGCCCGCCCCGACATCGGTTGCGCCCGCCAAGCCAAGTCCGTTCGCCGCTTCTGCGAATCCGTCGGCTGCGACCACGGAAATCGTCAAAGTTCCCCCCGCGAAGGTTCCCGGCGCGCGCGATCAGGACGTTTGGATCACGACCAACCCTCCGGGCGCGAAAGCCATGCTGGACGGTAATTTCTCGCAGGCCTGCCGGACGCCCTGCATGCTGCACGGGCCGATCGGCGATCACCACCTGACCATCTCGCAGGATGGCTACGCCACCGAATCGCGCGATATTCAGATTGGCGACACGGCTACGGACGTGCCTCCGATCAGCCTGCGCCACCCCACCGGAACTCTGATGTTGACCACAAGTCCCTCGGGCGCCAGCGTCAGCGTCGACGGCAGGCCGATCTCCCAGACGACGCCCGCGCAGATCACTCTGACTCCGGGCTCTCATCTCGTGACCGTTGAGAAAGGCGGCCGCACGCAGACGCAGCGAGTCGATATCCACGAGGACACGATCTATATGAAGATCCCGCTCAATCAGTGAGAGGCGCAATAAGGCTCGATCGGCAGCAGTACCTTCCCGCCTGCAATCGGCACGCAGTCCGGCGGATACTCCTGCGTGAATTCCACCCCTTCGTCCTGCAGCCGGTCCAGGAATTCGTTGAGGCGCCGCATAGCGCCTGATGGAATATCGTGGAGAACGACCAGACTCCAGACCTCACCGCGGCAATCCGCCAGGGCTTTTTCCACCCAGGTGTCGGGATTTTTCCAATCGCCCGCGATGGCTTTCCAGAGCACGCAGATGTAGCCGCCATCGCGCAATCGTTCGACAAGAGCCGGATGCAGGAGATGCGGTCCCAGCATTCCTCCGCGGCCGTACGGGCGGAACAACCGCACCGGCTGATCGAGCCATCCCAAAGCCTTCTCCGTTCGCTCGAACTCATCCACTGCGCCTTCGGCATCCAGTTCTCCGAGCGGGACGGAATGCGAGAACGTATGATTGCCGATCCGATGCCCGGCATCCCGCGCACATTTTGCCACGCCCGCGTTTTCGGGCAGGACGACCTTCTTGCCCATGACGAAGAATGTGGTTTTGAGATTGCGTCGGGCAAGGCAATCGAGGACGTAAGGCGTTACAGCCGGATCGGGCCCGTTATCGAAAGTGAGAGTAACCTTGCGCATGTTCTCTGCGGACGCGAGCAGCGTTCGCGTGTAGGGCAGGATGGCATCCTGCGGCGGATTGGCAATCCGCCTGGCCTGGCGCCAACAAATCCGGCCACCTAACGACTTGAATCACACCGAGCACAAGCTGGCGGGTTTCTGGCGAGCCTCTCTGGCTACCTTTTCCGGAGATCTCAAACTGGGACGCACCGCTCCGTGACGGATCCTGACGAATTGCTTTTCGTACCATAGTCCGACAGCACCTTTCCCCTTGGAGGTGGATAAGATTAGTCAACGCTGCGGCGTCTCACTTCCACATGTCCGGAAAAATGGACGATACAGATTGCGAGGTTATCCGCCTCAGTAGGCCGCTTTTCGTTTGCCCCCTATGACGCGGCCATTCGACTCCGACTTCAGGCGAATCTCCAGACTGTGTATTTTGGGCTTCGCCGATTTCGGGACAAACCCTACAACATACTTCGGCAGCCCCTGGCTCCCAACGAACTCAAGGATGCCGCCTATCACCTTGGCGTCGAGATGGGAAGGGAAAAACAAACGGCCACCTGTCGACTCCGCCAGGTTCTCAAAGTAGTCCATCAGCGGATCTACTTCTGGCTTTGCATAATCAAGGACGGCGTCAAAGATAGGTATCCCAAGCACCGTCGCCTGGTAAGCAACGGATTCAGGGGGCGTATCCGTTCCTCCCTTTCCCTCGGAAAAAACAACCAGCATTCGCATGGCGTTCTCAGGCGATGTAACCGAATCCTTCATAGTCGCGATGGCTGCCTCATTGAGCCAGCCAGGCGAAAACGATATCGCGTCATTGGGGCGCAAATGGAAGCCTGGGGGCAGTACAAGCGGAATGGTCGAGCTGCCGGATATTGGCAAAAGCAGGCGACGAAAGGCCGTAGCAAGTTCTTCAGGATCGTTGGTGAAGGGGCAAAGACGCTCCATCTGATTTTGGTCGAAGTGGTAGACCGAAATCCTGACATCCGCGCCTACCTGCTCCAGAATCGCCCGGGACGCCGCGTCATCCCAATGGGCCGTGAATTTATAGGTTGCTTCCCGATTCCAGCGAGTCGGCCGTTGTGACTTGGACGGTGTCGTGGTGTCGAAAAGAAGCAGAAGCTCCAGCGGAAGTCGGCGCTCGGTAGCCGGATCTTCAAAGACGGTAAAACTGCGCGCGAATCCGTCTTCGAACAACCTGACGTCGGACGATCTCAGGCCCGCCACAAACGACTTACCCCTCGCGACGCTAAACGGAACCAAGACTAGCTTTGCCTGGGATTGAAATACCGCCGACGAGGAGTCCTGCGGAGCCGTTTGGGCAGGACCTGCCGTCAATAAAACAAGAACACATACGCTCATAGCCCGTGCAGTCATAATCCATCAACCTTCCGCCACTCGATCAGGCTCTTCCAGATTAACTTGGCCGCAACCGCAATATTTCCGCCACCTTGGACACACTAAGGCCGGGCTCTTCATGGGCATTTTCCGAACTCTCAGCGGTAATCAATCAAATCGGCGCTGTTTGCTTCCTCGTCGTAGCGAGTTTTTGGGGGGCGGTCCCCCGGACCGCGGCGGATGCCCTCGTCCGCCTGGCCTTGCATGGGAGCGCGTGGCATCAGGTTAGCAACCCGCCCTACACAGTTTCCGATCCTGGTGACGGGCCGCCCCGGCCCGGATACGCTCGTGCCCGACAACGTTGCTTGGGCGATCAACCCCGCGGATCGGTAATGCGCCCGGTGATCGCCGAAGCGGCGACCGTCAGCGTCGACGCCAGATAGTGGCGCGATTTGGGGTGTCCGTTGCGCCCTGGGAAATTGCGGGCCTGCGTGGAAAGCATGACGTCGTCTTCCGCCATCGCTCCCATATTGAAAGCCTGATTCGAGCCGGCGCTGGGTGGGAAAATATTCGCGCCGGCATCGTGCAGGATCTGGAACAGACCTTCGCGCAAAGCCGTGCTGTACGTGCCGCGGCTCACCGGCACGACCTGCAGGCGTACTTCGGGGTGCACCTTCCTTCCCTCGAATGCCCGCGCCAGCATCCGGATATCTTCGATGCGTCCGCCGGTGCTGCCGCCGACTTCCGCGATGTCGATGGGAATCCCGACCGCTTCCTCGATCGGCCTGACATTCCCTACGGTCGGAGGACACGCCACCTGCGGCCCGATCCGACTGACATCGATGTCCAGTACTTGTTTGTAAGCAACGCCGGGGTCGTTCATCGGCATCTCGAAATCTTTCGCAGCGGAATGCGCCTGCGCAAATGCGATGGTCTTCTCGTCCGGATTCATGTAACCGCATTTCGCGCCCACATCGATCGACATTAACGGAAACAGCATACGATCCTCGACCGCCAGACCCTGTATATAAGGCCCCGCGTATTCAATCGCCTGATAAACCGCTCCGTCTTCGCCGAGCCGCCCGACTACGTATTGCGAGATGTCCCGCGGCGTCACAGCCGGTCCCATCGCGCCGTGGAAATAAACCTGAATCGTCTCCGGAACGCGGAACCACCCGAGGCTGTGCTGAAAGCCGAGTGCGGCCATGGAATTGTTTCCGACGCCGGTCGCGAACACGCCCAGTGCGCCGTAGATCGGCGTGTGCGAATCGCAGCCGATGATCACCTGACCGGGCTTCCAAAGACCGCTTTCGACAATGACGTGATGGACGCTGCCCTGACCGGAATCGAAAACGTGCCGAATGCCGTGCTTCGCGGCGAACTTCCGCACCGCGGCGAGGGCTTCGGCGGCCTGTTGCGTGGCGGGAGCGAAATTGTGGTCGAAGACGAAAGCGATGCGCGACGGGTCGGCGATCTTCGCGTTCTCCATCTCATTCTCGAAAACCTTCATCACGAAATTGGAGCTGAGGTCGTGCATAACCATCAGGTCGACATTCGCCACCACAACATCTCCCGGACGGACTTCTTTGTTGCCCGAGGCCTTGGCCAGAATTTTTTCAATAACGTTCATAGCATAGTGTCCAGGAAATAGCTGGGCAGTTCTATGTGGTTCGGACACGCGACTTCAGTCGCGTCTTTAAATGTCGCACCCAAAAACGCGACTGAAGTCGCGTGTCCGGTGATTTCCTGGACACTACAATAACAACTCAGCTTTCCCCCGCGCCTGCCTCCAGCTGTCACACCAGAACAAGCGCTTTCCGCGCTCGCGGAACTCCTGGTGCAGCGCGAATAGATCGCCGTCGCCAAGACAGGCCCGGTCGCAAAATTCCCAGGGGTACGGGCCGGAAAGAAGCTCGATTTTCGATTCGCGCGGCGTTCCCGAAGCCATCCCAGCAGATCTTCCGACCTTGACCCAGTGACCTCGGTATTCGAGGGCAACGCAGGTCGAGAACGTATCGCCAAGCGTAGACCCGACTGCGGGCAATGGCGGTGTATCGCCATTGGTAGTCAGAATAACCAGATCCTCCGCGCCTGCCCGGCGAAACTTCAATTCCAGCCTGGCCACGAACGCGTGATCGACCATGCCGTTTCCGTATTGCATCTCGCCTTCGAGAATTTCCCGCGCCATTTTTGCCGCGCGCCGGTACATGAGCAGCTCACTCTCGTCCGGAGTCGGATGGACCGCAATCCAGGGCACATCAACCGCGTTCGGCGGCAGCAGTTCCGAGGGGCTTTGGGGAAGATCGAGCACGCCGATTCTGCTCCAGCCTTGTTCATCGCACATCTGGCGCAGTCGCCGCGCGAGGTCTGGGCTGGGACGGATCTCATCCAGAATCGCGACCGAGCGGATCCACGGGTAAACGCGCGGCGAAAGCCCGCAGAGCAGAACTGGCGCGGTATCCCGAGGAATCACCAGCAGCGCCCGGTTCCAGTACGGCATGAAATTCGAAAAGTAACGGCCCTGATTGGATCGCCAAACATCCGTGTAGACCACCAGCGCCGGCAAATCGCGCAAGGCGAGATACTTTCTCGCCGTGTCGAGGCGTTGCTCAAACGCCGCCGGAGGAATTTCGTTCTTGTCCCAAGAAATCCAGCCTCGCTTCATTTGCGGAACAACTTCCTTTCCGTGGAATTGAGCGCCACGCAGCCGTCTGTAGTGACCAGCAACGTATCGCCGAAGACCATGTATCCCGACAAAGGAAGGTAGGTGTTCGGATGAGCGATCACCACCATGCCTTCCTTCACGACATAATTGACGTCTTCCAAAACATAGGGATTTTCATCGGGATGCAGGCCAAGGTTGTGGCCCCGCACGCGGGTGTATTTCGGGCCGGTGTAATCGCCGTAGCCGTATTTGCGGAAGACGTCGTTCTGGACCCGCGCAACGTCGGCGATATTCACGCCAGGCCTGAGTAAATCCTCCGCGGCCTTCTGTGCTTCGGCGAAAATCGCGAAGGCGTCAAGCTGTTTCGAGCCGGGCTCGCCGATGACAAGCGTGCGGCAAATCTGCGCCCAGTAACCGTCGACCTGTGGAGTCAATTCCGTGGTCACCGAATCGCCGATCTGCAACTTACGTTCGGTAGGCGGTTTCATGCCGGTGACTTCGACGCCGCCTGAAGCGATCAGCATGAAGTTATCCTCTGCGCCATGTAATTTGAGAAAGCTTTCCACTTCCGCGACCAACTCATACTCAGCCATGCCGGCTTCGGCGGTCGCGACAAAGCGCTGATATCCGCGATCGGACAACTCCGCGGCTTTGCGGATGGTGGCTAGTTCGTCGGCGGTCTTCACCCGCCTTAGTTCCTCAACAAAAGACGTCGCGGAAACCGGGTTGCCCAAGGCTTCCACAAACCGCGCCTGCATGAGTTCCATGCCGGCTACGGCGACTTTGGCGTGCGGCGATTTCGTCGCCGAACGTTTTAACCCGGCAGTGAAATCGGGGGCAAAAGCCGCGTGTTCGGCGTCGGCAAGGGCTTCGAAATCCCACGGGTCCGAAACGATGACGCGAACTTCGCCCGACCGCTCTACCACAGCCGCGGCATGAGGCCCGGAGAAATTCACGTTCACCAGGCATCGGAAAAAGTCCTTCCTCCACGTATGGCCGTACAGCAGGAGTAAGTCCCATCCCTGTTCAGCCATGAGATCGGTCAGTTGTACCAGTCGGTTTTGATTGGGTGTCATCTACGAGTCCGCTAAAAACCCGGCCTGATCGTTGTGGGGCGGCCTTTCCAGGCTGCGGATTCGCTTTCCAGCGAGTCCGGCCGACCGGAAGGCCGGCTCGCAGGGCGGAAGCCCTGACCCCACATTGTCATTGTGCTATGGCGAAACATCCTCAGTGAACCATTCAGTAGGAATTTCACGGCCGAGACCCATCGCCCGCGCACGCTGCAACACCGCGGCGCCGACCGCCGCGAACTGCGTCCCCGCGCCGGTATTGTTGTTGAAGACCGTGATCTGGTCCTCCCTTGTGCGTCCCGGAATCCTGCCGGCGACAAGGTCCTGTATTTCCTGAATCGAATCCCACGCGACGATGCCGCGCTGGGCGATTTCCCAGACGTCGGGCGATTGATCCAGCCTCGCCACTTCCTTCGAGTGGACCACATACAGGTCGGCGCGCCGAATTGTTTCGTCATCGATCTCCCGGCGTTTGTTACTTGCGTCCGATCCCCCGATCGATGCGACATACATTCCCTTTTCGACCAGGCGGCCATCGAAGACGGCATCCCACGCCGCGGTTGCAGCCTGTATGACGTCACTGCCTCGGACTGCTGCACGCGGCGAAGCGACAGGCTCGATCGGCTGCCCCAGCCGCGCGGCCATCTTCGCGCAGAACTCGCGGCAGTGCTCCTGATTTGGACTGTAAACCTTCACCTTCGCGAATTGGTATTCGCTGCACAGGAACTCCAGATGCGCCGAAGCCTGCCATCCGCTGCCGAATAATCCCAGGACCTGCGGTTTTTCCGGCGCCAGACAGCGAGCGCCAACCACGCTCAAGGCGGCCACGCGGGCTTTCTGAATCACGCCGTCGGGCATGATCGCGACAGGCTCGATGCGCTCTAGATCGAACAGGATCACCAGCCCGCAATAACGATTCCCGGTCGCGACAGGCAGTATCCTGCGCCGCTTGACTCCGGCCGTGTACGAGAAACCGGCCATGTCCGACGTAATCCGCAGCGCCCACACGCCGCTTGCCACGCCGCTGCCTTCCTGCGACTTAAAGCGATAGCAGAAGCCGGGATGCTCCTTCGATTCCACCGGCATGTACGTCTGGCTGCGGGGCCGATTGATCGCCTTGCCGTCCGCGAGTTCCCGATAGACTGTCTCGGTGGCGGCAATGGCATCCCGCGGAGTCAGCGCCTGCTCCACTTCCTCGTTGTTCAGAAGAATCATTGCCGGAATCACTTCAAGGTGACGGCCTCGAAGTATTTCGAGCCGGATTTAAGAAGAGGAATCAGACCGCCCGCCTGCAGCATTTCGAGCAGAAAATCCGATGGCGGATTGCCCTGGATCGATTTGCCGGAAGTCAGGTTTTCGACGATCCCCCGAGTAATGTCGACGCGCACCCGGTCGCCGGTTTCGACCAGATCATCCACTCCGCCGACTTCGAGCAGGGGCAGACCGATCTCATGGCCGTTGCGATAAAAGGTTCGTGCAAACAACTCGGCCACAATCGCGCCGATGCCCGTAGCCTTCAGCGCCTTCGCAGCAAGAGCCCGGCCTGACGAGCAACCGAAGTTACGGCCAGCGACGAGGATGTCGCCCGGCTGCACCTTCAGCGGGAAATCGGGATTGGCAGTTTCGAGGACGTGCTTCGCCATCTCGCGCGGCGTCTTCCACATGATGTGTGTGGGCGTGATCAGATCGGTGGGGATGTTATCGCCGAACTTCCAGCAGGTGCCCTCAAAGACCAGTTTGTCTGTCATCGATTTCTAAGTCGGCTGCTAGGTTGTCGAGAGCGCCTGCCCGCGCGCGGGAATCGCCGCAGGTCGCGTCTGGCGAGCGCTGACCAACAGCAGCACAAGGCCCGCGCAGGCCAGCGCCAGATCCATCGTGAACGGTACGGACCAGCGATGAGTCTCATCGAAAAGATATCCGGCGATCTCGCCGCCGCTGGCCGTCCCGAGGCCGAAGAACACGTAGAAAAGTCCGAGGCACTTGCCCACCTGGTGGGTCCCGAAAAATTCGAAGATAATCGTCGGCGCGGCGTTGAAGATGCCGCCGTAGCCTATGCCGAATATGACTGCCAGCCAATAGACCATCTCGGATTGCGGCGCAGTGTTCAGCAACGCCACCACTCCCAGCGCCACGCAGATCACGCTGAAGATCATCCCCGCGCGCGCGTTGATTTTGTCGGCCAAAATCCCGCTGATCAGCTTCCCCGGCGCCGCGGCGCCCAGCGCGATGCCCAGAATCAGCGCGGCAGTTTTCGGCGTAACATGTTCGCCGGTGAGATACGAAATCAGGTTCTGCTGCACGCCCAGCATCGCGTGGGCGCTGAAGAAAAGGGCGACGCCGAAGATCCAGAACATCGGCATGCGGATGAGCTCGCCTAATGTCGGCGCCTGTGCGGAACCAGTGTTTACCCGAATCGGGCTGCCGGCCTCTTCTCTCACGGCGATGAGGGTCATTATAAAAGGAATCGCCATGCATGCGGCCAGCACAAGGAACATCCCGGGCAGCCCGCGCTCGGCGATTTGCGCGGTCGCAAGCCGCGGTGCGATGTAACCACCGAGGCCGATGCCGGCATTGATGAAGCCCACCGCTAGTCCGCGCCATTGCGAAAAAAATGGCCCTATCAGGATCGAAGTGGGCAGAATTGAAACGGCGGAAGCGCCAACGCCCAGCAGACAGCAGAATGCGTAATACTGCGCGAGCGAATGGATCGTTGAGAGCAATGACAGCGCGACGGCGATGATCAACGTCCCGCCCAGAATCACTCGTTTCGGCTTGAACTTATCCACCAATGTACCGATGAAGGGCGACAGGATTCCGATCAGAAACAAAATGATCGCCCCGCCGGCATTGGCTTGGGCGAATTTCCAGCCGAATGCTTTCGTCAGCGGCCGGTAAATCGCCGGCCAGCAGAACAGACCGAACGCAAACGCGACCGTCAGGACGACGAACGACGTGAACAGGGTCAGCCAAGTCCGAATGGTAAGAGGTTTTCGAGGCATGGCGAAACCAACGGGATTGTATCACCCGCGTCCGATGAACGGCATCGCCGTCGCCATCAGCGTCATGAACTGAACGTTGGCGTTGAGCGGCAGATTGGCCATATAGAGCACCGCGTCGGCGACGTGTTCGACGGCCATGCGTGGCTCCTGCATCACTTCGCCGCTGGCCTGAAGCACCCCGGCGGACATGCGCTTTGTCATCTCCGTTTCGGCATTGCCGATATCGATCTGGCCGCAGGCAATGTCGTATTTGCGGCAATCGAGCGAGATGGATTTTGTGAGGCCGGTCATTCCGTGTTTGGTCGCCGTGTAGGCCGCGGAGTTCGGCCGCGGGGTATGCGCGGAAATGGATCCGTTATTGATGATGCGGCCGCCCCGCGGCTTCTGCGTCTTCATTAGTTTGATGGCTTCCTGCGCGCAGAGAAATGCGCCGGTGAGGTTGACGCCGACCACCGCGTTCCACTGATCCAGCGTAAGCTCCTCCACGGGAATGGCGCGGCCGCCGTAGCCCGCGTTGTTGAACAGAACGTCCAGGCGCCCGAACAGTTCGGCAATATGGGCGAACAGTGCGCGAACCGACTCCTGCTTGCTGACGTCTGTGGGAACGACGACGACTTTGCCGCCGTGCGGGTCCGCCGCGGCCGCTGTCTTTTCCAGTTCGGCGGCGCGACGGCCGGCCAGAACCACTGAATATCCCGCGCCCTGCAAAGCCAGGCTCGCCGCTTTTCCGATCCCGCTGCCGGCGCCTGTAATCAGCGCGATCCTTCCGTTGCCTGGCATAGTCGATTGTTCTCTCGACTATAACCCGCGGGTGGAAGGCTAAGCGGAAGCATTGCCCCAAGGTGCTATCCTTGCCCGCGCGTGTCCTCCTCGATGTTGCAAGGTCTGCTCGAAGGTTTCATCGCGGGCGCGGCTCAGCCCGCGATGCTGGATCCCGGCGAGGAACCGCTGCCTCTGGTCGCCGAACAGTGGAGCGTCTCCGAATGGAATGGTCGCCTCGTGCTGCAGGCATGGGATCGCGAG
>JASHSD010000659.1 GCA_030036985.1 Bryobacteraceae bacterium | reverse complement strand
CTTCGGAAGCCGCAGTGCTCAGGGTGAAGTCGCGGTTGCCCGCTTGCTCACGGTGACCCGCACGTGCCGCATGCAGCATCGAGCTCCGCTGGTCTATCTTGTGACCGCCATCCGGTCACATCGCAACGCGCTACCCATGCCGTCGCTGCTAAAAACAGCGTCAACCACCTGAACTGTTACGTCAAAACACGGGGGTTCCGACCTCGAATGGATGGACAGAAGGGCCCGATTCCTGGAAAATACGGAATGCCTCGGCGATGATTCCCGGCTATGATCTCTGCCGAAGCGACCTCGGGCTTGACCGCGGCGAGAAGGCGGTCACAGCTTGCGAAGTATGGGCGCCGACACCACACCACAGAAACACGAACATCCATTCATTACTACAGCAAACCGGGGGCACAAGACAGTCCGAAGATCATCAAAGCACTAAACCCGCCCCTGCGATTCAATGGTCTCGCGAACCGCCCAATCGATGTGCGGTGCCGCCGAACGAACTTCAGAATTGAGCCGGAAGAATGCCTTCCGATATGTACGAAACGAACGGCGTACTCACTCAAACCCGATGCCGAGGCGTTTCTGCAGCGCAGAATCGGCGTTTCTCCATTCAGCGGCAATTTCCAGGTTGTGGTTCTTCGCCCGTTCCACCACTCTGCACAAGAACCTCGGATGCTGGCGCTACGTCCAATATAGATGGAGGCGAACGTGAGGATTCGAATCCAGAGTTAGGACATTCGCGCCTTCAGCCCCACAGTTAAGCATCGTTCGAGAATCGCGGGAATAGCGTTCACTATTTTCGTCGTTTTGGGTTTGATCGCGCTGGATCTGCAGTCTTCCTGGGCTGAGTCGTGTATTCTGTCCATCGTCGCGCGGCACGCAGCGTTCTTGGTCAAACCGGGACCAAGCCGCACGCCCGATCGTTCCGCGGCTGGACCTTACGATGAACGCCTTGGATATTCTGAGGAGCCCCGACTGATCGCCGCGCTGAGCGCTGCCGGATTCAGGATTCAAGGTCAGACATCGGATTCATTCACGCTGCGGGCACTCAGCCACCTCGGTCTCGATCCCATCTACCGCGAGAAGGACCAAGCCGGGCTTCTGCTTCTCGATCGCGACGGCCTCACTCTATATGACTCGCCTTACCCGCGGCAAATCTATCCGAACTTTGGAGCCATTCCGCCGCTGGTTGTCCGCACGGTGCTTTTTATCGAGAATCGCCAGATGCTGGACACCCGTCACCGATATCGGGATCCTGCGGTCCAGTGGGGACGTTTTGTGCATGCCATCGTCGACGAGGGTATTCACACGGTGGATCATAAACACCCGCGGGCCGGATGAAGCACGCTTGCGACCCAGCTCGAAAAGATGCGCCACTCGCCCGAGGGCCGCACGGATTCTGTTTTGGAAAAAGGGCGTCAGATGTTCTCGGCAGCGATTCGCGCTTACCGTTCGGGTCCGGTGACAATTGACGCACAGCGACAGATCGTGTGCGATTACATTAACTCGATTCCGCTTTCGGCGACACCCGGGCAAGGAAGTCGTGGGTCTTGCGGATGGGCTGCGTGACTGGTACGGAGCGAATTTCACCGCCGTTAACGCGATCCTGTCGGCCAACACTTCGCACCTCGCCGCACCAGACCGGATCACGCAGGCGAGGGCATATCGACAAGTGCTATCCCTGTTTCTCGCGCTGCGCGCTCCCACACGCTACCTGTCGCAGAATCCGGAGGCGCTGGCAGATAAAACCGATCGCTACCTTCACCTGTTGCACGCGAACGGCGTGATTCCATCGAGCCTACTTGGCGCCGCACTGGAAGCTCGCAGTACGGTCCGGCCTCGCGCAGCGCATGAGCCGCCGAAGAGCTTCACCGCCAACAAAGCCGCGAGCGCGATCCGGGTGTCGTTACTGAAGACTCTCGGCGTGCGCAACGAGTACTCGCTCGATCGGCTGGACATGACCGCGCGTACCACTTTCGACGCACCGACCGAAAATTCCATGAACCGGTTTCTCATCGGTTTATCTGATCAAACTGCGGTGAAGGCTGCGGGGCTCGACCAGTATCAGCTCATGGATCAGGGCAGCCCGAACTCGGTGATTTACAGCTTATGAGCTTGGCAGCCAGGCCAATCTGCTGCGAGTGCAGACGGATAATTTCAACCATCCGCTCGATATCAATCAGGGCACAAAGCTACAGCTTGGATCCACCGCGAAGCTGCGGACCATGATCAACTATCTGCAGATCATCGAAGAACTGCACGACAGATATGCAGCGATGACACCCGCCGAGCTGAAGACGACACCCGTCATTAAGGACGACAATCTCACCCAATGGGCCATCGATTATCTGGTCCAGACCGGCGACAAGGGCCTCAAACCCATGCTGGAAGCCGCGCTCCAGCGCAAATATTCCGGCGCCAACGGAGAAGCATTCTTCACGGCCCGCGGGTTGCATCACTTCGACAACTTCGAAAAATCGGAAGACTACGAAACGATGACGGTGAGCGAGGCGTTTCAACGCTCCGTCAATCTTGTTTTCATCCGGCTGATGAGAGACATCGAACACTATTACATGTTCCGGGTGCCAGGAGCTTCGCCGAGCGTGCTTGACGACGCGAGCGATCCGGCGCGACAGCGCTACCTCGACCGGTTCGCCGATTTCGAGGGTCGCACGTTTCTGCGCCGGTTCTACGCTAAGTACGAGGGCAAACCGCCGGATCAGGCGCTGCAAACTTCGCTGTCAGGTATTGTTCTCACGCCCGTTCGCGCGGCGGTCATCTTCCGGTCCATCCGGCCAAAGGCTGACGAGAGCGAGTTCAATGCCTTCCTCAAAGCGCATCTGCCTGCCTCGACTCTGGCCCGCGAAGACAGCCGCGAATTATTCAATAAGTATGGCCCGGGTAAGTTCGACCTCAACGACCGGGGTTATCTTGCGCGCATGCACCCGCTCGAACTGTGGCTGCTCAACTATCGCGAGAATCATCCGAAAGCGAAGCTTTCCGAAGTAATTGCGGCCAGCGCAAAACAACGCGAGGAAGTCTACAAGTGGCTGTTTAAAACCCGATATAAGCACGCGCAGGATAAGCGAATCGAAACGTTGCTGGAGATCGATGCGTTCAAAGAGATCCACGCTGCGTGGAAAGAGCTGGGTTATCCGTTCGACTCTCTGGTGCCGTCCTTTGCGACGTCGATCGGGGTTTCCGGCGATACACCACACGCTCTGGCCGATCTGGCCGGCATTCTGCTGCATGACGGAATGTACTACCCGGACACTTCAATTCTTCAGGTCTGGCTGGCACAATCAACGCCCTCGGAGACCCGGATGTCGCGAGTGCCGGCTCAGGGATTGCGGTTGCTGTCGCCGGTAATCGCAAAGCTTGTGCGGCGCGAAATGATCGGGGTAGTGCAGAACGGAACGGGACGCAGAGCAGCGGGCGGGGTAAAACTGCCGTATGGTCGGGTTCTGCCGATAGGCGGAAAAACGGGTACCGGTGATAACAGGTTCCAGGAGTTCGGCGCCCACGGAGGCCCCGTCGGCTCCAAAGCGGAGAACCGCACCGCTGCCTTCGTATTTTTTATCGGCGATCGTCTCTACGGCACTGTTCTTGCCTTCGTTCCCGGTAAGGCTGCCGCCAACTACAAATTCACCAGCGCTTTGGCGGTTCAGATACTGAAAGACCTGGAGCCGAAATTATGGCGGTTGATCGAGAATCCCGGCGGCGTAGACCTCGATGCTCTCAATAACCTCGCAACCATGGAGGTGCTGCGCTGATGGGCGAGAAGGTCAAATGGGCAAAAAGATTTTGCTGGGTATCCACTTGACTCAGCCGACCCCTACAGATTGTATGGAGGACTGGGAGCGCTGGGCGATCACATGACAGGGTTCGGGCGCGGTGACCATCGCCTGTTGGACCAGGCGGAAGAAAAGCTTCCCGCGGCTGCCGGATTTTCGTCGATTGAAACGGAAGGTGAACTCATCCAGGTAGTACTCCAAGTGCGGATGGCTGATTCCGCCCTGATGGGTGCCCAGGAGCCAACGCTTCAGCAACGAGATCGCCCGATGGACTCGATGCAGCAGTTTGCCGGCTTGCCTCGGGTCTTTTCCCCGGCGCGTAATCTCGTGATCGTAACCTGCCTTCCCCAGTCCCGCGTAGCCCTGCCAGCCATCCGTGTGCAGCGTGCTGCCGGGTTCGACGCAGTCCCTCACAAAACCATGCAGACTGTCTGCCGAGGCATCGGGGATGACACGCATTCGAATGCGGCCAATGGCGGGTCCCTCTGCCTGAACGGCGATCACAATCAACGCCTTAGCCACATGGCCTCGGCCAGTCCTGCCCTCTTCCAGACCCCCGAAATAGGTCTCGTCGACCTCGACCCATCCCGACAGTCGATCCCGGTCCGGCCTGACCATCGCCCGCCGCAGTTTATGCAGCCATGTCCAGGCTGTTTGATAACTGCCCAGACCCAGCACACGCTGGATACCCAGTGCACTGACGCCGTTCTTCTGGCTGGTCACGTACCAGATCGCCCGAAACCATATGGTCAAGGGCTTGCGAGCATCCTGGAAAATCGTTCCCGCCGTGACCGATGTCTGGCGCCTGCACTGGGAGCACTGAAACAGCGTGTCCCTGACCAGGCTTGCCTTGGCGCACCCACAGCCCGGACACCGGAACCCTTCCGGCCACCGCATTCGCACCAGATAATCCCGGCACTCGGCTTCCCGCGAGAATCGGGCTTCAAACTCCGTGATCGTCTGCGGATAATCCTCCATGAACGAAAACACTACATCTTGGGGTCGGCTGAGTCAAGTGGATACCCAGT
>JASHSD010000658.1 GCA_030036985.1 Bryobacteraceae bacterium | reverse complement strand
ATTTAATCTCGGCCAGCCTGGCGGCGCAATATCAGGCAATGGTTGATGCGAACAACGGAGTGCCTCCTCAGGCATTCGCCGCTCCGCCTGCCCCGCTGACGCCCGAGGTGAAGCAGGCAATTTCGGCGGAGGTTCAGCGTCAGGTGAATCTGGAGCGGTTCGAAGCGCAACAGGTAGCTGGCGGCCAGGAGCCGGACCCCGCATCGAGCAGCATCGCGCGGATGCTTCAGGACGGCATGCCGCATACCTTTGTCGCCGGCAGCGATCTGGCTGTAGCTGACGCAACGGGACAGCAGTGTGCGCTCACACAATCGGACGTGGTGCAGCTGAATGCGCCTCCGCCGCCGAACTCGCCTGCCGCCAGCATGGTCGTGCTGGCGAGCAAGCCCCAGGATTGTGCGAGAGGTTCCGCCGTTTGGGTTCAATTGACGGATCTGCAGGAGATGCAGAACCATATGCGGGAGACCATCGACACGGGACTGGGCGACCTCCAGTCGAACGCCGGCAAAGGTGGGTTACCGGCGGTGCCGGCTTCGGCCGCGGCCCCTCCGATGACAGCGAGTTTTGCCGCAGCCGCTCCCCCTCCCGACCCGACCGTGGCAACCGTTGTCGCGCAGCAGTCCCAGGAAGCCGACAAAGCGGAACAGGAGGCTGTCAGCCAGAGTGCCGCAGGCCCGGCGGCGCCGCTCGCGCCCATTCCCGCGCCGGCGGCTCCTCCGGCCACGATCTCGATGGGCATGACCATCGATCAGGCAACGGCGATTCTGGGACAACCGAAGACTATCCTCGACTCGGGCGGCGGCAAGAAGATCTACGTATTCAAGGACGAGAAGTTGACTTTCGGACCCGACGGCAAGCTGATTAACGCCGAGTAATAGACCTAATTCGACCGTGGTGGCGGCTCGGCAAGATAGCTTCCGAGCCGCTGCACCTATAGCTTCCGAGCCGCGCGCGTGAGCCAGCGGTTTTTCCTACCCGTGGCCGAGCCTCATCAGCCAGCCGATGGCGAAGAGCGCCACCAGAAAGTAGCCGAAGCAATAAGCGCCGTAATGCAGCCGCTCCTTATCCGTTTTCTTCGACGTGATTCCCATCACCACCGAGGTAAACAGCGCGAACAGGAACGCCGCTTCGAAATGCGAGAGATTGATCTTCAGCATCAGTCCTTCTTCCCCTCAGTCTTTCTTGCCCGAAGCAATCTCGAAGGCGTCCACCATTGCGAGTATGTTCAGCAGGCCCGCGGTCACCAGAAACTTCGTGCCGTAGTCGTGCACATCTCCGGCCATGTCCGGCACGTTGTAGCCGAACATCTTCGCCAGGATGTAAAACGCGCCGGTGCACAGATTGCAGAGGAATCCCCCGTAATTGATCAGGGTGGTGAGCAGGTCGCCGCGCTCCGGCGTGTACATCGTGCCGCGCATGGCGAGTCCCAAAAGGAACATCAACGCGACGGATGCCAAAATCAGAGCGCCCCGGCCGGTTCGTTTCTGCAGGAAATGTCCGCCGCCGGGAATCAGCCAGGCGGCAACGACCGGACCGATCCAGACGTTGACGGGCGCCGTTGGGTTCTTGGGCGGCGCAGCCGCCTCAGTTTTTGCCATTCGACATTTAATTCTATCGCTCTCCCCACTTCAGCTTTTGCCGGAGTACGTCGAAAAAGGTTTTGTCGCGCGGGCGGATGAGGAGCACGTCGAAATCGGCAATGCAGCATTCGACCACGTCGCCGGCTTTGAGCGGACCGCCGACCTGGCCATCCACGGTGAGGTAGGCATCCTCGTCGTTGGCCCGGCTGCGGACGCGAATGGGCGCGTCGGAAGGAACAATGAGCGGACGGTTGGTCAGCGTGTGGGGGCAGATCGGCGTGAGGCAGATGGCGTTGACTGTGGGAAAGACGATGGGGCCGCCGGCGGAGAGCGAGTATGCGGTCGAGCCGGTGGGCGTGGAGACGATCAGGCCGTCGGCCTTGTAATCGCAGATGAAGCTGTCGCCGGCAAAAGCTTCGAGATCGACGATGCGGGCGATGGTGGATTTGGCGATGACCACGTCGTTCAGCGCCTGATACTCGGCCGCGATGACGCCATTTCGCTTCAGACACACGCGCAGCATCTTGCGCCGCGTCACCGCGTGATCGCCGGCCAGCGCGCGTTCCAGTTCGGGGAAAAATTCGAGGGTTGAGATGGAGGTGAGGAATCCGAGTCCGCCGAGATTCACGGCGAGGAGCGGAATGGCGCGGCTGCCGATGGCGCGGGCCGCGGAGAGCAGCGTTCCGTCGCCTCCGAGAACCACCGCGAGATCGCAGCCTTCAGGCACCCGGGCGCGGTCCAAGCCGTTTGGGGCGCCGGCATAGCGGGCCGTTTCCTCATCGAGACGAGCCTCGACGCCGCGTCCGGATAACCACGCGAGCAGCTCCGGCACGAGCTCGACCGCCTGCGGCGAGTGGGGCTTGGAAAAGATGCCGACGGTCTTAGCGGCGGCCATAGAGCAGGAACTCCTTATTGCCTTCCGCGCCCGTGATGGGGCTTTCCATGATCTGCGTGCGGAAGCCCAGCGCTTCGACCGCCGCAGTGACCTTGGCGCAGACGGCGTGGTGCTGCGCGGGGTCGCGGACGATGCCGCCCTTGCCGACTTCGCCTTTGCCAACCTCGAATTGCGGTTTGACCAGAATCACCATGCCTGTTCCCGGCTCAGGCTTTAATACTCTCACCATGGCCGGCAGAATCAGGGTAGCGGAGATGAAGCTCACGTCGCAGACGGCGAAATCGACCAGTTCGCCGAGATCGGCCGGTTCGAGGTAGCGGGCGTTCGTTTGTTCGTGGACGACGACGCGGGGATCGTTCCGCAGCTTCCAATCGAGCTGGCCCGTGCCGACGTCGATGGCGTGGATGCGCGCGGCCCCGGCCAGCAGCAGGCAGTCGGTGAAGCCGCCGGTGGAGGAGCCGAAGTCCGCAAATACGAACCCATTTGCGTTGATGTGAAAGGAGTTCAGCGCGGCTTCGAGTTTGAGACCGCCGCGGCTGACGTAGCGGAGCTTCGCGGCGATCGCGATGGCGGTATCCGGCGAAACGAGTTGTCCGGCCTTGACGGCTTTGCGGCCGTCGACCAGGACTTCGCCCGCCATGATCAGCGCCTGGGCTTTTTCGCGGCTGTCGGCGAGGCCGCGATCCACGATGGCGCGATCGAGGCGGCCTTTCACGATTTGCGTTGCACGATCAAGTCGGCGATTTCGTGCAGGCGCCGCGCCCTTTCGCCGAACGGCGCCAGCGATTCATGCGCGCGGACGCATTGCTCCTGCGCCATGCGCCGGGATTCTTCGATCCCGTATACGGCGGGGAAGGTGATCTTGCCCTGCGCTGCGTCCTTGCCCGCGGTTTTGCCGAGAGCTTCGGAGGATTCCTCGACGTCGAGAATATCGTCGACGATCTGGAACGCCAAGCCGACGTGCTCGCCGTAACGCGACAGCGCTTCCATCTGTGCCGCGTCCCCGCCCGCGCAGATGCATCCCATGCGCAGGGCGGCGCGCAGAAGCGCGCCGGTTTTCGCGCGATGAATGCAGTCGAGCAGTTCCGGGGTGGGGGTCTGGCGCTCGCCTTCGATGTCCGTTACCTGGCCACCGATCATGCCTTCGACGGTGCCGCTGGCGAACGCCAGTTCGTCGATCAGCCTGATTTTAGCGGCGTCCGGCAGACCTTCGACGCGCACCAGAGTCTGCATGGCCAGCGTGAAGAGAGCGTCGCCGGCGAGAATCGCCATGGCTTCGCCGAAGACTTTGTGGTTGGTCGGTTTGCCGCGGCGGAAATCGTCGTTATCGAGCGCCGGCAGATCGTCGTGGATCAGCGAGTAAGTGTGGATCATCTCCAGCGCGCAGCCGGCGTCGAGTGCGGCGGGAGCTTCATCTGAAATGGTGGCCGCGCTTTGCAGACAGAGGATCGGACGAATGCGTTTCCCGCCCGCGAAGAGGCTGTAGCGCATGGCGCGGTGGATTGTCGCGGGATGCGCGGATTCGGGGGGCGTGAGGCGGTCGAGGGCGGCATCGACGCGGCGCACCTCCGCGGCCAGGAAATCGTTGAGCGTCATTATTTTTCGGGACGGAACGGCTCGGGCTGGTACGTTCCTTCTTTGCGGATGAGCATCTCGACGCGCGTTTCGGCCTGTTCGAGTTGTTTGCGGCAGGAATCGCTGAGATCGACGCCGCGGGAGAAGAGTTCGAGAGAGCGGTCGAGCGAGAGGTCGCCCGACTCCAGTTCCTTGACCACTTTTTCCAGTTCGTCGAGAGAGGTTTCGAAGCTCGCGACAGTCTGCGGGGGCTGTTGACCTTCGGCCATCAGATAATTCTAACGTGTTACAAAGTCTGTCTGAGAAGGAGGCGTCGCGCGCGACCGGGAAAATGACGCCCGCGGAAGCGGTGGCCGATATTCGCGAACTCCGCAAAGATGTCACGCGCGGAGGGTTGCGCATCAAGGGTCTGATCGACGAAGCCCGCAAACGTTCAGGCCCGTTTGTGTAAAGAGGCAATCAACTCCGGCAGAAGCTTTCGGGTGGGTTGTCGAAGCAATGCCACGTAGTTTATTGTGGGGTCAGGCCTTCGGGCCTGCGGCCGGGCTTCTGCCCGGCCCGAAGACCGACGGAAACCGCTACCTAACCCTTGATTTGCGTGAACCCAGGCCGCCCGGAAGGGCAGCTGCAGCGCCGAAGCGCCGGCCCCACAATAAGACTGGAAAATCTACGTGGCATTGGGTTGTCGAAGTCTATCGCTCCGGCTTCAACCATACCTTTACGATAGTCCGAATCAACGCGTGGCGCAGGCGCACGGCAAATTGGGTAGTGGGTCAGTTTGAATCTGTATTTTCGACCCACGATCCTCGTATAGAAGGGCAGCACTCCAGGAAGTCTACCCGGCACTCGTATTTATCCGGCGCGCAAGTGCGCGTTCGCGCTGCATCCGATTCTTAATTATTGGTGGGCTTTTCCAGGCGATCTACAACGAATGTGTCTACGGGTCCCCTTGTGGCGTCCAGGCGCAAACCCAGTTCCCGCTGCATCGCCGCCGAGACGGCAGCGGGATCGGGTGGATCGAAAACTCTTTCGTCCGTCCACCAGCGCAACTCGAAATCGTAATATCCGGTCAGTCCGGTTTGATCGACTACGACGCTCCCGATCGCGCGCCCTAAGTATCTCGCGAGAGCCGACAGAGTAACCTTGTGGCCCACCAAGTGGTGAGGATCGTCCCGCGAAGCGTGATTGGTGATGATACCCTCAAGCGCCGGAGTGCCCGACACGATCCAAGGCGCCCTTCGCTCCCGGTATTCGGTCAGCCTCGGGCCGCCCCGCACAACTGTGATCACGTATATTGGCCGTTCCTTCGCCTCGCGATGAAACGTGAAGCTGAAGCGGTTCCGCAAAAGATCCTGGAACATCAGGCGAATCTGTTTTTCGGTGTTTGGGCCTTCGGTTTTAGCATTTATCTCGTAAAGACCAGCCTGGCCATGACCCTGTTGAAGTTGAAAAGGCTGAATATCATATGCATAGCAAATCATCATTGGAACGGTAGCGATCCAAGTGACGAGGTCGCCTGATTGCTTAGGCTGGGCGGAAATGCCTCGGGCTGCCGCCATCGTCGGTGAAGCAGGCTTCACTGACGCAACTTCGAACGCAGCCGTCTCATCCGCAATCACCAAGGTGGACAGAGGCGTGTGTGGATCAAATATCGCAACAGTCAGCCCAACCACCGCGCGCAATACGAATGCTTTCATTTCCGCACTCCTTAGAAGCATCCCACATTTTCAGATGGATCATATGTGAGTGCTCGTGCTGCCGCGGAACATAAGAGGGCCTAGCCGCACGTAAAAACGGTATAAACCCGGCTTATCAAATGGCAAGAATCTGACCACATTTTCGCCACGCACGGAAAAAGTCGAAATGTTTCCTGCGGGTTCTGTTCCGCACCACGCCGCGTCGGGGCGCATGTGTATAGCGATTTCCGAAATGCTGTGGGCGGTAGGTCACCGCGCGAGTGGAATCAGCGCCATCGATGCCCAATTGGTGGCCGCGGCTGAGATGAACTGGTCGTGTCCATGCGGAAAGCCGCTTTCGAAATATGGCAAGACTGCAATCGAGCGGCTCCTGACGTGCCACGATCCATCCTCCAGTTGCGTGTCAATCAGAAACCGGGCCCCTTTCATATACGCGCCGTCGGATGCTTTCAGGATTCCGGATTCCCGGAGCGCGACCAGGGCTTGCCCGGTGGCATAGGCACCGCTCCCGAGCGTCGTTCTTTGCGCCCAGCCGCCATCCGATCTCTGCTGACGGAGCAAATCACCCGCGGCCTGCCGTGCTCGCTCCCGTTTGCCCGACCACACCAACCCGAGAATCCGGAACGCTCGATCCTCGTTGTCCAATGGCTGCGCCTTCGCGAGCCAATTCGCTGCGCGCTCGAAGGCTTCGCGGTATTCGGAGCCGCGGGCCCTGAGTCCGTACGCCTGAAGTGCGCGAAGCGCGGTCGCCGTGCATTGGATATTGCTCGCCTCAAGCGGCGGCCGGCCGACAAAGACCTCCCACGCGCCATCTGACCGCTGCCGGTTTTTCAAGTAACGGGCCACCGCATCGGTCGCCAGGTGGGACGGCCAATTTTCCGCTGCAAGACCGAGCAGAATGTAGCCCGCAGTATCCACGTCACCCGCGATAGGCCTGCCTTCCAGGAAGTTTTGGCGGCTGCTCTCGATATATTCCGCGACAGCCTTTCGTTGCGCCCTTGCGGTGTTCTCGTCAACGCTTATACCCTGTTCGCGGGCCGCGGCCACCATCATGGCCGTTAAACTCTCGCTATGGCAGGAAACGCAACCTGATTTCCTGACGAACGACACGTCGGCGCGCTGCGAAAGAGTGACACTGCGGTTGACAGCTTCGCGCACCGATGCGGCGGGCTTCGGCTCCGACACAGGCTCGGGCGTCATTGCTTCGCGCCCCCCCGGCTTTTCGCAGGAACTCCGCTACAGCCGAATCGCCCTGACGCAGTGCGAGGTCGAGAATGGTTCCGCTCTCA
>JASHSD010000657.1 GCA_030036985.1 Bryobacteraceae bacterium | reverse complement strand
CGTCCCATGGCCGGCGGCAGTCCGCCTTCCAGTTGCTGCGACGCTTCGGCAAGGATCAGCGTCTGGTCCGCGCGCACGAAGAGCAGCACCACATCGGGGTCTGCCGGAAACTGCGCCAGCGGCCCATACATGACGTGCTGTGTTTTCGACGCCGCGACCGGAATCGCCGCCACGTCCTCGTCCCGCACATAACTGAGCTGCGCGAAGACTTTCAGCGCGTCGCCGAGATCCGTCGCGGCGGCCGAACTCATGTCGAGGTTATGCGTGTACAAACCGATCGAGCAGAGATTGTGATCGGCCGCCGACGTGGCAAACACCCGGCTCGCCGCTTCCTGCCAGAACCGGCATCCGGCGGGGCTGTGGCCCGACCAGGCTTCCACTCCGGCGGGAACGGCGTCGCTCAGAGTCACGGCGATCGGAGGTTGAGTCAGTTTCAGGGACAGCGTTAGTGTCCCTGCGATTTCGGAACGAGATGGCATACCCAGAAATGGTATCAGCGCGACAGACTCGTCGCGCGCCTCGATGAAGACCTCTATGAAGACAACGCCCCGAACGGCTGAAGAAGTTCGTCGCGCCGGCCCGCGGAACCAAACCACTCTCGACAGGAAAGACGCTATGACCAGGCCTTATTACAACAGCCTTACCTTCCTTCGCGTCATCAAAGGTTCATGATTCAGGCAGTCGCGCCATGTCCTTGCGCGGGACAAGCCTATCGCTGTCCTGGACAAGAATCATATCCGAAGGGCAATTTCAGGCCCGAAGTTCACTATGAAAGGTGCAGAAGCATACATGCCGGTTTCGCAGGCTTCGGACAGAATTGCTAAAACAAGCTCTAGAGGCAAACCGCGGTTCGGTTTCGCACCAGAGAGGCGGAGGCATTGTTACGAAGCGTCAAACGCACTCAGACATTCGGCCTTGGACTGCTGTTCTTATCCGGGCTGTGGGGTCAACAAAACAATCCATTCCAGGGCAGCGTGACATTCGGCGCTCCATCGCCGACGCCCCTGGCGCTGACGCTCGACGATGCGTTACAGCGCGGTCTTAAATTCAACCTGGGGCTGCTCGAAAGCGGCACTGCCAACCAGACCGCCAGGGCGGACCGGATCCAGGCGCTTTCGGCCCTTCTTCCCCAGGTAGGCGGAGCGTTCTCGGAAACGGATGAGCAACTCAACCTGAAGACGCTTGGGTTTAATGTTCCTCCCAATCCTTATCTGAATATTCCGACGGTTGTAGGTCCGTTTTCCTATACGACCGTTCAGGTCGACGTGTCGGCAAGGGTTCTGGATTTCAATGCGCGCCGGAATCTTAAGTCGGCCAGGGCGAACGAACAAGCTGCGCAGCTTTCCGTTCAGAACGCTCGCGACCTGGTGGTGCAGGCCGTGGCCAATCAATACATGCTGGTTATCGCGGACGCTTCGCGCGTGAAGGCGATCAATGCGCAGGTGATGACGGACCAGGCGCTGTACCAGAGGGCCTCGGATCAACACACCGCCGGCGTTGCCGCGGCCATCGACGTTCTGCGGGCGCAGGTGCAGCTCAAGATTGAGCAACAAGCGCTGCTGGCGCAACAGAATCAGTTCGACAAGGACAAATTGGCGCTGGGGAGGGTGATCGGGCTTCCATCGGCTCAGGTCTTCAACATCGCCGAGGCCGCGCCGTTCTCCCCACTCACCGGGATAACCCTGGAGGAGGCTCTGCGCACAGCTCTGGCGGAAAGGCCGGATTATCAAAGCTCCGAGAAGCTGGTGGAATCCGCGCAGCAGGCATTGGGAGCGGCACGCGCAGAATGGTATCCCACCGCCGACGTAAACGGATACTATGGCGATACCGGGCTGACGCTGGCGAGCTCCCATAGCGTCTTCTCCGTCACCGGAGCTGTGAACTTCAACATCTTCACGGGCGGGCGCATCCGCTCGGATATCGAAAAAGCGAAGGCGGCGCTCAAACAGCAGTCGGACCAACTGGCCGATTTGGGCGCTCAGATTGAGGTGGATGTGCGGGATGCTTTTCTCGATCTTCAGTCCACAGCCGACCAGGTGGCCGTCGCGCGCGACAATCTGGTGCTGGCTAATCAGACCCTGTCGCAGTCTCAGGACCGTTTTACCGCCGGCGTGACCGACAATATCGAGGTGGTGCAGGCGCAGGGATCGGTGGCGACTGCCAATGACAATCTCATTTCAGCGCTCTATGCCAATAATGTCGCCAAGGTGTCGCTCGCGCGGGCAATGGGCATGGCCGAGAAACGGGTTGAGCAGTTTATCGAGGTGAAGTGAATGGCGGACTCAATCGTTACACAAAAGCCGGCCGAGGCCCCTCCTCCTCCGCCTCCTTCGCCGCCGGCGGGAAGAAGACCAAGGCGGCGGAGGCTGCTGCGGTTTCTGTTGCCGGCCGTCGTGCTGATCGCATTAGGTGTGGGCGGCTACTTACTTTGGCAGTACCTCGGCACATACGAATCAACCGACGACGCCCAAATCGACGGACATGTGGACGCGATCAGCGCGCGTATCACCGGTCATGTGAGCGAGGTGCTGGTGGAGGACTCGCAGATCGTCAAAGCCGGCGATATCCTCGTCCGGATCGATCCGCGGGATTACCAGGTTGCGGTGGAACAGGCCGAGGCAAATCTGGCCAATGCTGAAGCGTCTTCGCGAAGCACGCGCACCAATATTCCGATCATATCCACGAATACGGCGAGCAACCTGGCGACGGCAAGAGCGTCCCGCGTGAGCGCCGATGCCGGAGTCGCCAACGCACAACGCCAGTTGGATGCGGCGGAAGCCTTCCTGGAGACGGCGCAGGCACAGGTGGTCGAGGCGGAGGCGATTCAAAAAAAGGACATGGATGACGCGGAGCGCTACCGGCTGCTTGTGGTGAAAGATGAGCTTCCCAAGCAACAGTACGATGAGACCGTGCAGACTGTCGCGGCGGATAAGGCCACGGTGGATGCCAGGATGGCTTCGGTGAACCAGGCGCGCCAAAGCGTGGCGGCTGCGCAAGCCGCCGTTCAGGAGGCGCAAACCAGGGTTCCACAGGCTGACGCTACCATCCAATCCGCTTTGACTCGTCCCCAACAAGTGGCGCAGAGCCAGGAAAACGCCAGATCGGCCGAGGCAAAGGTTAAGGAGCAACAAGCCATACTCGATCAGGCCAGGCTGAACCTGAGCTACACGATTATCCCCGCGCCCGCGGCCGGAATCGTCGGCAAAAAGACGGTGGAAATCGGAGAAAATGTCTCGCCCGGGCAAAGCCTCATGTCGGTGGTTCCGCTCGATGACATCTGGGTGACGGCCAATTTCAAGGAGACGCAACTGAAAAAGATGAGGGCGGGCCAGAAGGTGACATTCAGCGTGGATGCCTACGGCCGCGAGTACCACGGCCATGTTACAGGCGTCGGGGGCGCGACAGGGTCGCGCTTCAGCCTGCTCCCGCCGGAGAATGCCACGGGCAACTATGTGAAGGTCGTCCAACGCATTCCGGTCCGAATCGATCTCGATCAAGGTGAGAACAAGGACCATCTGTTGCGGGTTGGAATGTCCGTGGAACCTAAGGTGTACATCAATCAGTAGCGCAGCCTGAACCTATGGCCGAAACTACGGAGACCCCACCTATTCCCGGTCCGCGCCCGGAACCATGGCAGCCCAGGTTCAATCCGTGGCTGATAGCGACAGTGGTTGCCATGGCTGCATTCATGGAAGTGCTGGATACAAGCATTGCCAATGTCGCGTTACCGTATATCGCGGGAGGTCTCGCCGCCAGCAACGATCAGAGCACCTGGGTGCTTACATCCTATCTGGCGGCGAACGCGGTCGTCCTTCCCATCAGCGGATGGCTGGCGGGCCGCTTCGGCCGAAAGCGTTTCTTTATCCTCTGCATCCTTCTCTTCACGGTAAGTTCGGTGTTATGCGGTTCCGCCCCAAATCTGGGAGTGCTGATTATCTTCCGCGCCCTCCAGGGAGTGGGTGGCGGAGGGCTCCAGCCTATGGCCCAGGCGATTCTCGCCGACACGTTTCCGCCTCAGAAGCGCGGGATGGCCTTCGCGTTGTACGGAATCACGGCCGTAATGGCGCCCACGATCGGCCCGACCCTCGGTGGGTGGATTACCTATAACTACTCATGGCGGTGGATCTTCTACATTAACCTTCCCGTCGGCATCCTGGCGGCATTTCTGGTGTATCGCATGGTGGAGGAGCCGCCGTATCTCAAGCTGCGGAGGAGTGCCGGCGTCCGCCTGGATTATATTGGCCTCGGGTTTCTGGCTCTCGGAGTAGGCGCTCTCCAGGTAGTGCTGGATAAAGGACAAGAGGACGATTGGTTCGGTTCGCACATGATCCTCACGCTCTCCGTGGTTGCGGCCATTTGCCTCATTTCCCTGATCGTCTGGGAGTGGTTGCACCGCGATCCGATCATGGATCTTCGGCTGTTCAAAAACTTTAACTTTGCGGCGGCGAACCTGATGATGTTCCTGTTGGGAGTGGTGTATTTCAGCAGTCTGGTTTTGATGCCGCAGCTGCTGCAGACTCTGATGGGATATACGGCGGAGTTAGCCGGGCTGGTTCTTTCGGCGAGCGGAGTCGTGCTGCTGTTGGCTATGCCGATTGTGGGCCTGCTCAGCTCGCGGGTTCCGGTCAAATACCTGATTGCGGTCGGCTGGCTCTCGATCGCCGGCGCGATGTTCTTTTCCACCAAACTCATCGATTTGGATATCAGCTTCAACGTCGCCATGTGGCTGCGGGTAGCGCAGGCCGCGGGCTTGCCGCTCCTTTTCGTGCCGATCACCATGGCCAGTTACATAGGCATCCAGCCGGAAAAGAGCAACGATGCGGCCGGACTGATCAATTTTATGCGCAATATCGGCAGCAGCGTCGGCACATCCATGGTGACCACAATCCTGGCGCGGCGAGAGCAGTTCCACCAGTCGACGCTCGTTTATCATGCCACGAACTACGACCCGGCTTTTCAAAATCAGTTGAGCGGACTGGCGCGGCAGCTGGTATCCTCCGGCACGAGCGTCCCGGACGCGCAGACTCAGGCTCGGGGGCTGATTTACCAGTTGCTTGGCGCCCAGGTGCAGACCCTGGCATATCTGGATGCGTTCATGATCCTTGCCGTCGCCGCCGGCATTATGTTTGTGCTTTCGTTTCTGGTCCGAAAGAACGATCCTTCAGCGGGCGGAGAGGTTGCGGTTGGATAGTGTGGTGTCGAGGAAAGTCGCGTCCTTAGATGTCCCACTCCAAAACGCGACTGAAGTCGCGTGTCCATTATTTCCCGCCGGGGCGGTGTGTCTTTGCCGGCTCCGCCTGGCGGGCGTAAAATACAGGCGATGAATTGAAGAGAGGCCCATGATCAAAGTAGTCACTTTCGAGCGGGAATACGGGAGCGGCGCGGGCGATATCGCGCGCAAGCTGGCGGAACGCCTGAGCTGGAAGCTTTGGGACCAGGCGCTGACGGATGAGATAGCGCGCCTGATGGACTGCTCCAGCCGGACCGTGCGGGAGCGCGAGGAGCGAAAGGACTCGCTGACCTACCGCCTGTTCAAGGCGTTTATGCGCGGCAGTTTTGAAGGATCGCTGAACGCGCCGCGCCTCAACATGGTGGACGCCGACTGCATAAAGACAGCGGGGCGGCAAGTGGTGCTGGCCGCGGCGGAGAAGGGCAATGCCGTGATCGTGGGGCGCGGCTCGGCCTACCATCTCTATGGCAGCCCCGACGCCTTGCACGTTTTCGTCTATGCGCCGTTTGAAGAGAAGGTGCGCCGGCTCGTCAGAACGGGGAAGACGGAGAAGGAAGCCGCCGAGCTCGTCGATTCGGTGGATCGCGACCGCTCGGAATACATCAAAAAATACTTCGACGTGGACTGGCCGTCCCGACATTACTTTCACCTGATGATCAACTCGACCATGGGGGAGGACATGGTGGTCGATACGATCCTCCATTCCGTGTCGATACTCTCGGGTTGCCCGGCGTGAGCCGGAGAGCGCTCGAACAGTCGGGACGTGTCACCAAATAACCAATTCTTTTGTGAAAAACCGCTTGCTTGCGCGCGCGGCTCGGAATGGGCTTCTGAGCCATGACCGCAGTTCAGTTCCCGGATATGAATTTTGCCAAACGAAGCCAATTTGAGGTTATCCCGTTTCTTATCTTGGTGTTGGCTGGGCGCGCGGCGGATGGCGGCGCGGATGTCTTGATGCATCGGAGTCGGCTGGATGGTAGCAAACGGGATTGGGGGATTTGGGGCGGGGTGGGCGCATGGTATTGATTTGGTTGAGGCGGACGGATGTTACCTGCGCCCCGCACGGTCGTCGATGCTAAACTCACCGGGAAAGGAACATAGCCATGAGTTTTACCTCCTTCCGAAGATTTCACGGCACGCGCCTCGGGGCTTCGCTATCCGTCCTCGCCCTGTTTATGGCGTCTCAAGCGGCGTTCGCCCACTCGCATCCCGTCACGATGACGCCTGCCGCCAATGCGACGGTCGCCCCGCCCGCGAACGTCATAATTCATTTCAGTGAGGAACTGGAGCCGAAATTCAGCAAGGTCACCGTGGCGGATGCCGCGGGCCACCCGGTCAACAAGGGGCCGTCCGTGGTCGGCGCCGACGCCAAAACCATGACGGTCCCCCTGCCGGACCTGAAGCCGGGCGTCTACACGGTGAATTGGGTCACCGTCGCCACCGATAGCCATCGTCTTACAGGCAAGTACAAGTTCACGGTCAAGTAATTTGGCGGGACCGGTCCTCCCCCTGACGATCCTGTTCGCCGCCCTTTCGGACGCCGCATACGCGGGGGTCGTCGGCTGTCTGATGGCCATTCGCTGGCTGAACGATCCCGCTGGGGACCCGAATGTGGGGCTCTCACGATCCCTAACCGGCGTTTATCTTGCGTCGGTCGCGGCCCTGATCGTCAGCCATCTCGTCCGCCCGTGGTTTGCGGCGGCGGGCATGAGCGGATCCGAGGGCTTCGCGGCGAATCTGGCGTTGGTTCCCGCCGTTCTCTCCTCGACCCACTTCGGCAAAGTCTGGTATATCAGCTCCATCGCGCTCGCGGCCCTGGTTTTCGCCACGCTTCTGGCGGCGCGGCGGCGCAGACGCGTTGCAGTCTGGCTCTTTGTTGCAGCTCTCGTTCTAATGGCAGCGGCAAAAGCAGCGTCCGGCCATGCCTCGGGCAACGGCGATTTCACGCTTGCCGAATTTGCCATGCTCCTGCACGTGGTGAGCATTGCGGTGTGGGCGGGTACAGTAATCGCCTCGGGACTCTTCGTTCTTCCCGGTCTGCCGGCCCAGGCTTCCGATTTCAGCGCTCTCTGGCGCTACGGTAAACATCTCTCCAAAGCGATCACGTGGGCCGTGCCGGCGGTGTTCCTGTCGGGTATCTGCGTCTCGTACCGCGATCTGAATGGCGTGCTTAGCGGACTCTGGCTCAGCGGCTGGGGCAAAATCCTCATAGCCAAGCTCACTCTTGTTGCGCTTGCCCTGACCCTTGGCGCGCTCGCGCGTTTCCGGTGCGTACAGTGTCCTCCCGCAGGCGACCGGGCGGCGCTTATGGTTCGGCTCGTTCGGACAGAGGCTGTCGTCATGGTATTGATCCTGTGTATTTCGGGCGTGCTTGCAAATACAGCTCCCGCCGACACGGCCAGGTGAACCCTGCCGGAACGCGTCCCAGGCTGACGAGGGCGGTGCATTATCTCTTATTCGTTCTTAAGTCGTGCGCCGCAAGCTCAACACGAAACGAATAGTATGGTCTCGCGGTAATGACACCGTAGTCGGCGCCCAGCTGGTCCTCGTTCGCGTATGTGGACATCGATTCGCAATAACAGCCAAGGTGGAGGAGTTCGAGAGTCGATCGGAGAAAGTGGCGCGGGGGGCTTCTGACGCTTCATGACAGCCCGACCGCTGCTTTCCGCAAAGCAAACGAGGAGGCGGCGTTTAAAGGTGACGCCGTCGCCGCACCGCGCCGGCGACAATCAACGCAAAGCCCGCCAGCAGCAATGTCGAGGGCTCGGGCGCATTGGCCGGCTCCGACTCGATTCCATCCGGGCCATAGGCCGCGCCGGATCCGGACTGGATTGTGAAATTCTGCAGTACTGGCATCATAGACTTGGATACTTCTCAAAGAGATGTCCGGGGGATCGGAATCGATCGTCTGGTCGTCGAGGGCCTGCACGGATGGAAGGAGCCCAAAGTCGAATGTCACCGGAATCCCGAATGTGAACGGCAGCGGGGAACTCGAGAACGTTGCATTACTGCAATTGAAACTTCCACTGCCTTGCGTGCAGCCCGGGACCGGTTCGCCGAATGCATACTGGCCTTCGGGGTCGATTTCTTCCCCTTGAACGTCGACGCTCGTCCCGCTGACAGTTCCGGAAAAGACATGCTGGCTGATACTTCCAACCTGCACTTCGACCTGTGTCTGACCTGCGCCGCCATTGGCCGGATTACCAACGGTCATGCTCCCGCCATACGAGAAACCGATTACCATGGTTCCGCTGCCGGAACCTGGAATGTCGAATGTGTCATTCACCAGCCCAAAGGCAACCGACTCAGCCAGGCCGAGATAGCCCTCGTTGCCCGTCAGCGAGGCCGAGGCGCCCACGTTGGCGTTCCCGTAGTTGGCAGACGCCGACGCCGAACCGTTGAAGGCCGCGCCCGAGTTGTAACCCACGTTGTTGAGATTGTATGCGGTGTTCAATGGACCGGCCGGCCGGCTGTGAAATGTTCATAACTTGTCCACTGAGCCCGCAATCGCTGATGCCGTTGCCGGTTAACGGTAAACCGAAGCCTATCGTGTCGTTGCCGAAAAACGATGTTATGGCCGCAGGTGTTGCGCCATTGCCGGCGCAGGTGTTGTTTCCCGCTACGACACCGGTGTAAACCTGCAGTGAGCTGCCAAAACCCGGTACGACGGGCAAGACCGCAAAACCGACGATAACTCCAAATCGCTGTAAACGCATTCAGTTCTCCTTTGAGGCCGGGCGGCGTTGGTAGATCGCGGACCGGTCTCAGAGTTATGGAACGACATCGCGCGGCGGGGAGTCCTCAAACTCGTCTAAAATGATTCTCAAACGATTCTCAAAACCGCTTTTCTTCGAGGTCAGGAATCGACATGGTCGTCAGAATCAATACCGTATGCCGGTTTGAAGGGTTCGAGCTCGATCCCGCGAACCGCATCCTCCGGGCGTCGGGTGAGACGATCACTCTTCATTCGCGCACCTTCGATCTCCTTCTTTATATGGTGGGCAACCCCGGCCGCCTGCTGGCCAAGGAGGAGTTGCTGGATGCGGTCTGGGGCGAGAGGCGGTTGAGGAGAGCAATCTTACGCAGGGCGTGTCTCTGCTCAGAAAGGCCTTCGCCGCACACCACCCGGACGGGGGAAAGCTGATCGTCA
This sequence comes from Bryobacteraceae bacterium, assembly GCA_030036985.1. Classification (GTDB taxonomy): domain Bacteria; phylum Acidobacteriota; class Terriglobia; order Bryobacterales; family Bryobacteraceae; genus BOG-234. The sequence goes on along the minus strand of JASHSD010000657.1, from coordinate 3,759 downwards.
CAGTTTCGGGGCGCGGATACCGGTTCGTTGCGGACGTGGAAGAAGTCGCTGCCGCGCGGTCTGACAAGGCATCCGCCACGGCCCGGGAAATCCCTGAACTTCCGGAGGTTGCCCCCCTCCCGTCAACGCCCCGCCGTCGATGGCTCCTGAGCGTGATCGCTCTGGCCATCGTCCTCGGGGCGCTTCCTGGATGGGTTTGGTACAACCGCTCCGTGCCCGGCGATCACCATGAGATCGTTCTCGCGGACTTCGAAAACGGCACCGGGGATTCCAGTTTTGACAGAGCCCTCAACATCGCGCTTGCCATCGATCTGAAACAATCCCCCTGGCTCGATATCGCGCCCGAAGCCAGGACGCGCGACACCCTGAAGCTGATGGAGCGCGCTCCGGAACAAAAGCTGACAACCGCTCTTGCCCGCGAAGTCTGCCGGCGCATGAACGCCCAGGCCGTTGTGGGCGGTCTCATCGCCCGCTTTGGCGCAAGATACCTGGTGACTCTCAGCGCCACCGACTGCGCCGGCCGTGATCTTGTGCAGACGAAAGCGGAAGCCAGGAGTCGCGACGAGGTCCCGGGCGCCGTCGATTCCGTTTCCGCACAGATGCGCCGGCGCCTCGGTGAACCGCTGAAATCTCTGGGGCGTTTCAACAAGCCGCTGCTCGCCAAGGCTACGGGATCGCTCGACGCGCTCAAAGCCTATTCCGCGGCGCATGAGCTCAGCTCGCAGGGGAAGTTCCAGGAGTCCGTACCGCTGTTTCAGCGCGCCATCGAACTCGATCCCCGCTTCGCCATGGCATATGCCGATCTGGGAAGCGTTTACGGCAGTCTGGGCGAACCCGGCCTCAGCACCGCCGCCAGCCGCAAGGCTTTCGATCTGCGCGAAATGGCCGATGAACGCGACCGCTTCTTCATCACAACTTCCTACTACAGCCACGTTACGGGCGACTATCATGCGGCGATCCGCAACGACGAGACGTGGACGGAGGTCTATCCGCAGGATCTCTCCCCCTGGACCGGCATCGCCGACTTTCGCATCCAGATCGGGCAACCCGAGGCTGCAATCGGGCCGGCAAAGAGAGATCTTGCGATCGATTCGAGAAACGCGATCCCCTATATTCATCTGGCGCGCGCTCAGCTCTACGCCGGTCATGTCGACGAAGCGATTGCGACCTGCCGGCAGGCGATCGCGCAAAAAGCAGACGGCGCTGAAATACATGGCGTCCTGGTTTTCGCGGGATTCGCAACGCACGATGAGGCCATGATCGAAGCGCAGGGCGCATGGGCCAGAGGGACACCCTCGGAGCCATTTATCACCCTGGAACAAATGCTGGTGGCATTCGCCGAAGGACGCCCGCGCCGGGGCGAAGAGCTGCTGAACCGCGTTACGGAGGGTTACAAACAACGCGGCCTCGCCGAGCGCGCGGAGCGGATGCGCGGTGGTCTTCCGCGTCTCGAAGCCGATCTCGGCATGACGGATTCGGCGCGAAGAATACTGGATGAGCTTCCGCCGATTCAGGGCTACAGACATCCCCGTCGCGCTGGCGGAGACGGGCAGCGACGCGAAGGCGGAAGCCATCCTGCGGGCCGAGCTCACGACGAAACCGGAAAACACTCTTTGGGAATACTGGGACGGTCCCCAGATTGCCGCCGCTATTGCGCTCGCGCGACGCAAGCCGCTCGAGGCCGTGGAAGCTCTGCGCAAGAGTATCCCTTACGACCTCCGCGACCACCGAAGTCCGCTCCATGCGGGGACGCGCTTATCTGGCAGCGAAGCAGTTCGATCAGGCGGAGGCGGAATTTCGAAAGGTGATCGACCAGCCCACCGCCGGCGTCGCCTCGTCAAACGTCGCTCTTGCCCATCTCGGCATCGCGCGGGCGCGATCTGCGAAAGGCGATATCAGCGGCAGCCGCGGCGAGTACGAGAGATTCTTCGAGGTCTGGAAAAACGCCGAGCCCGAAGTTCCCGCGTTGCAAGACGCAAGGGTGGAATACGCGAGGCTGCCAAAGAAGTAGCGGTCTGAAGCCGAAATCCTGCTCCCCAACATACCGCCCGCTTATTCCAGCTTGCTGCTTATCGATGCCGTCAAATATCGTCAATCAGTAATCAGTCGAAACGCGTCAATCCATGCTGACCACAAGCCGATGCTGACCACAAGCCGATTTTGGCTAAGGAGAAGTAATCCAAGGGGTTGCCGGCGAATAACCTCGGGGACAACCTGCCTGGGAAGCAGAAGGCCTGAATTGGCTGGAAGTCGCCCGTGTAAATTATTGAAAACAATGGTGGGCGCGCAGGGACTCGAACCCCGGACCTCCTGCGTGTGAAGCAGGCGCTCTAACCAGCTGAGCTACGCGCCCTGAATTACTGTTCTTTTCATTCTAAACCACTTCCCCGCTCCCCGCACATCGCGACGAGTTACAAGACCGCTCAAAAACGGCCCGACTCGATAATTCCAGACTCTTTCGCCCTTCCGGCGAGCGCAAGCGTTGTGGCATCCGTAGGGGAATCAGGTAGAAATGGGTATAGCTCTCGCTTGCTATCGGCGTCATCCGCTCATTGAACGAAATCATGATTTCGGGATTCGTGCCCGTGGCGGCAGCCGGGATCTCCTTCGTTTCACCGCAGTCCGGCTTGGCGGGCTAAAGTTTTGGCGGCGGTGAGCCGATAAACTCACGGAGACCGAAGATTGGCCGCGGCAACTGTGAAGTTCGATCGTTTATTAATTCATACCTACCTGGACCGCGCCGTTGCGGAGTTCAATACGAATCCTTTGAGCGCCCGGCTGATCCGGCGCATCGCCAACGAACTTCCGGACCTGTTTGTGGCGGCCGCGCTGCCGTACCTGGACACCTCCGACCAGTCGAGCGCGCACCACTTCCTCACCAGCCAGATGCTGCGGCAGGAATGTGTCTTCGACGAAGTGGCCGACCCGGCCCGCGGATCTTTGGCGCGTTCTCTCAATCTGTTCAGGAGGCTTTGGCGCGCGGATCGCTCTTTCGACGTGCAGCTTGTGCAAAGACTGCCGGATCGCACTGGCGACAACCATTGGACAGCGTTCGACAGCGCGCGCTCCTGCCGCGTTCTCGACGTGCTGAATGAAACCTCGACCGGCCGTCGGCTGGTGCCCATCGTGGGGCATCTGGTCGAAAGCCCGGACAAAGCGCTGGCGGCGAAGGCGACTTTGTTTGTCGGCCGCCGGATGCAAAGCCCGAAGTGGGCCGCACGGCAGATTACGCGGTTAAATCCGGAGGAGGTTCGCGCCAATGCGGTGGAATCGCTGTGGGGAGTGAAATCACAGTCTGCGCAGGAACTGCTCGAAGGCTGCGCGACGGATGAATCGGTGCCTGTCGCCGGCAACGCCCTTGTGGGACTGCACATGTTGGGCAAACCAGGAATCATCGAGCAGGTCATGGAAATGGTTACGGCGGAGGCGCCGGAAATGCGTACGACCGCCGCATGGACCATGGGCCGGATCGGCGATGCCGCATTCATCGATCCGCTGACCGGGTTGTTGCGGGACGATTCCCCGGAGGTGCGGCGGGAGGCTTTGCGTTCGTTACTGCAGTTGAACAAGCCGGAAACCGCAGCGATGCCGGAGCCCCCGCCGGAACCGCCGGCGCCAACGCCTGCTCCCCCGTTTGTGGCCGAGCGCGACGATGTTCGGCTCGACGGGTCTGTCAACTCGACTCGATCGGACAGGCTCCGGAGATGAAGCCGGTGGGGCAGGGCTTCGGCCCTGCAGCCGCCCTTCCGGGCGGCCTGG
>JASHSD010000049.1 GCA_030036985.1 Bryobacteraceae bacterium | reverse complement strand
CTTCGATCAAATTCTCAAGCTAATCGCGGCCTGGAGCGATCAACTCTAATCCAACGCGCTGCAAGCGATGGATATGCAGGTCGCGGAACGCCCAAAAGCCATGCGCTTCGATTTTGCGCCACACGTTTGAATGGGCTCACGGATCGCGAACCGAAGCTTTTGCCTTTGAGTGGCGTGACTCGACCCACATCCGCGCGGCGATTTCGCGTTCCTCGTCGCCGATGGCCTGCAAATAGATTGCGGTCGTGTGCATGCTGGCGTGGCCGAGCCAGCGCTGCACAAGGTTGAGCGGCACGCCCGAGCGGATCGCGTGCAGGCCGAAGCTGTGCCGCAAGCCTTTCGGCGTGGCATGCGGACCTGCCGCGATACCGGCTTGGCGCATGGTTCCCTTGACGAGCTGCCAAGCGCGGCAGCGTGAGAGCGGCCAGAGTTGCGCACTCCGGTCTTCAAGGCCGTGTACCTTTTGGAGCATGCCGAAGAGTTCGGCCGGCACGGGGACCTCACGGAACACGACGGCGCCTGCGCGCTTCTTGAGCGATCGGATGGCGATAAACCCGGCGTCGCGCTCGATCGAACCTGCCGTGAGCGCAAGCGCCTCGGATATCCGGCAGCCGGTATAGGCCAGCGTCAGGCACAGGGTTCGCAGATCGGCGCGCGGGCACGCATAGGCGGCTTCAAGGAAGCGAGCGCGCTCGGCGGGTGTCAGATATTTTCGCTGCCCGGCGCTCGTATAGAGACTGCCGGGCGGTCTCCCGCCGGTGAGCATCGCGGCCCCTCACGCCGGCCGGAGGCCGACGCCCGGACGCGACCGTCTTGCCTATTCTGTTGAATCCCCCTGAACGCCCCGGATTGCTGGGCTCATCGAGCCATCGGTCGGCGCGCACGCTACTACAGGTCGCAGATGATGGCAAGATTTACCGCAGAATTATTGACAGTTTGACTGTATAGGCAATTCTGTTGATAGCAACTCCTCCGGAACATCTTACGGGCGCATCGTAATAAGGGCTTCAACTACCGGGCTAATCTTCCCGGAATCGGAGTAAGTCCGCGATGCCCGGAAAGCGGCACGCCTCAAGGCGGGTGGAAGCCTGGGATGTGGAGGTGGGTCGTCGCATCCGCGCGCGCCGGCTCGAATGCTGGCTTTCGCAACAGGAACTCGCGCAAGGGCTCGGGGTCAGCTTCCAGCAAGTCCAGAAATACGAAAAAGGCTCAAACCGCGTCAGCGCCGGCAGACTGCTGGCAATCTGCAACCTTCTCCAGGTGCCCATAACGTTTTTCTATGATTCCGCTGCGCCCACGCAATCAGGCGAAGCGCGCTTGAAACCGAGCCGCTTGTTCGACCTTCTGGACAATCGCGACACGCTGGAATTGGCCGTGGCGTTCGATCGTCTCTCCGATCGCAACGTCCGGCGTGAGCTGGTCCGCCTCGTGGAAAGGCTTGCGGCCACTGAAACCGCCTCGCGCCAAAGGGTGACCGCAGGGAGGATTCGCGCCGACGTGGACAACTGAAGGTGGTTTAAGACGAATACCGGCTGATCGGTAAAGACTCATCCCGTCGCAGGCCTGCGCGGCCAAAATGGCTGCACGCGCGCTCGAAGCCTATCGCATCAATAAGGACCTGATCGGACTCAGAACGCCATGCGGCCCGGCGCCGAAGACGCCGCGGCCGAGATTCCGCGATCGGGAGGATTTCTTCGGCCGGTCATTCGCCCGACCAGCACCAGCAAACTATCGCCGCGCTTGAGGTGTCGATGCCCGTCGATTACGGAGTGCGGAGGTACGGAGGCACGTTGGCCATGGATCCCCATTTCATAAATCCGAAAAACATACTTGCATTGTACATCGAGCATGACAAAGCGACCGATGACTATTGCTAAAAATTTATCGAATGTCAGGGCTGTTGAACGTGGCCGCCCCCATGCGTACGGCGCCGGCGGCGTTGTGGGTCATTTCCCGACAGGCACCGCTGGTCTAAGTATTTGAAAGTCATGTGAAAGTATTATATTTCATTGAACTTCACATAAGTTTCTGTAATATACTTCCAATCAAATAGTTTATTTTTAACTACATTTTGGAGTAACCTATGTTTAGTGATGAGCCGAACGCGCTACGCTATAATGTTATGTTTTGTATGGTGACCGTCACTACGGCGATCAGCGCCGCCGCAGGCGTCGGTTCTTATAGCGCTGGCCATCCAACTGCGGCGGCATGCGCGGCAGCTCTGACGACAACACAAATCCTGTTGGCATTTCGAGCGACGGCAAACTTTGTGTTTGATATGGTTCAGGCACAAAGGCCGATTACGAGTGAACAAGGCACACCATCGCCCAAACCAAGCGCCTGATCTGCGATGGCATGATGTGAACGCGCCCGCACGTCATTGGCCGATGCGTTGCAGCTCAGCCTGCACCACAGTGTATTGACGGTCTCCGTCTGAGCAAGACCCCAGTGCCGATTTAAGGGACTCGATGGCTTCGGCGCGCTGCCCCTGCAAAAGCTGCCATTCACCAATATAATAATTCGCTTCGCATCGGGATTCCTTAGCTTTGACTAGAAGCGACTCGACGGTCCCGCCCCGCAGAAACAATTGAACGATGGGATAGGGCCAGTCTGACCGATCTAGTTGCTTGGCGTTGTTCTCCAGTTCCGCTTCCGCATCGGCCGGTTTTGTTCCTAATCGCAGACGGGCAAAATATAGCTGCAACGCCGCGTCCGCAGACGTGGGGTAAAGCCGGATTGCCTCCCTGTAGTCCGGGATCGCATGCGCGTAATCCTTCTTCACGAAATAAGTATCACCGCGGCTGTCGAAGACCCAAAAGGAAGTAGGATCGAGCCGAATCGCCTCGCTATAATCTGCGATCGCTCGGTCGTAATCGTTCATTGCAAAAAAGGTATCGCCACGATTGGCGAAAGCCCAGAATGAATTAGGATCAAGGCGGATAGCTTCGCTGTAGTCCCCGATGGCGTCGTCGTATTCCTTTTTCGCGGAATGCGCATCGCCGCGCTTGCTGTAAGCGCTAGCGTTACTGCGATCGAGTCGGATCGCCTCGCCGTAGTCTGCGATGGCATGGTCGTAA
>JASHSD010000656.1 GCA_030036985.1 Bryobacteraceae bacterium | reverse complement strand
GAGGCTGGTTCGGCACCGGCGCGGCACTGTTGGGAATCGCGTTCCTGCGCCGCGGCATCACCGGATTTTGCTATACCTATGAGGCGCTCGGCATCAGTTCCGCGGCCAAGCCGTCGGAGCACGGCGCCTCCGTGGATGAGGCGATCACCATCAATCTTCCGCGTGAGGAAGTGTACCGATTCTGGCGCGACCTCACCAATCTTGCATCCGTTCTCGACCAGGTGGAATCGGTTCGCCCCTCCGGAGAGAACCGATCGCATTGGGTGCTGAAAACGCCTGATGGCCGCAAAATGGAATGGGATGCGGAACTGGTTCAGGAAAAGAAAAACGAGCTGATCGAGTGGCGCGCGATCGACGGCTCGGCGATGTCGCCTGGCGGCTCGGTGCATTTCCAGGACGCGGCCGGCGGGCGCGGCACGGAAGTCAGGCTGCAGTTGCGGCATATTCTTCCGATGTCTGAGGAAGATGCTTCCTGCCTGGTGCGCCACAACCTGAAACGCATGAAGGCCCGCCTCGAATCCGGCGTACTGCCCGAAACGGAGGGCCAGCCGGTTGGGGCGCACAAATCCGGCGAAGAGGCGCGGCGCCAATCCGACGCGGTGACGAAGGCTTCGGAAGAATCGTTCCCGGCCAGCGACGCGCCGGCATACGTACACTGAGAGGATCGCGAAAAAATGAGAGCGATCTGCTGGTACGGCAGGAAAGATGTGCGCGTCGAGGATGTGCCGGAACCGAAGATTCTGACCAAACGCGACGCCATAATCAAGACCACGCTGACGGCGATATGCGGGTCCGATCTGCACCTCTATCACGGGACCGTTCCCGGTATGCGGGAGGGCGACATCTTGGGCCATGAGTTCATGGGCGAGGTGGTCGAGGTCGGAACCGAGGTCCCGAATCTGAAGACCGGCGATCGCGTCGTGGTGCCGTGCTCGATTGCGTGCGGAAACTGCTTCTTCTGTCAGAACGGTATGACGGCCCTTTGTGACAATTCGAACCCGGAGTCGGACCTCGCCGACGGCGCGAGTCCGGCGGGTTTGTTCGGCTATTCACATCTGTTCGGCGGATATGCGGGCGGACAGGCGCAGTATGTCAGAGTGCCTTTTGCCGATTTTGGTCCGATGAAAATTCCGGCGGACATCGGCGACGAACAGGCGCTGTTCCTCACCGATATTTTCCCGACAGGCTATATGGCTGCGGCCAACTGCGATATCCGGCCAGGAGATGTGATCGCCGTCTGGGGTTGCGGCCCGGTGGGACAGTTCGCCATCCGCAGCGCATTTCTGCTCGGCGCCGAGCGGGTGATCGCGATCGACAACATCCCCGTGCGTCTGGATCTGGCTGCCGCGGCCGGCGCCACACCTCTGAATTTCGGCGAAGCCGACGTGGCTGAACAACTGAAACAGCTGACCGCCGGGCGTGGACCTGATGCCTGCATCAACGCCGCCGGTATGTCCGCACCCGACGCCCTCCGCCAGGCGATTCTCGCCTGCCGGAAGGGCGGAGTAGTCTCCGTGCCGGGCGCTTGTGCCGGACACGTGGACAAGTTCCCGATCGGCTCCGCATTCCTCAAGGGACTGACGCTGAAGACGGGTCCGACCAACGTCCATCCTTACCAGAAGCCGCTGCTTGACCGCATCGAGAAGGGCGAGATCGATCCCTCGTTCGTGATTTCACACCGCCTGCCGCTGGAGGAAGGGCCTGCCGGATATTCGCTTTTCGATGGCCGAGACGGATGTACCAAAATCGTGCTGAAGCCTTAGGAGATAAGGCGTTAGGGAACGGCGATGGAATTGCTTCGACAGGGATCGAAAGGAGCTGCGGATGCTCGGAACGATACTACTGATTATTTTGATTCTTGCACTGCTCGGGTCTCTTCCAACTTGGGGATACAGCACGGGCTGGGGCTATTACCCAAGCGGCGGGCTGGGACTTGTCCTTCTCATCGTCGTCATCCTGTTATTGATGGGACGCCTCTGAATCTGCAACAATTTGCGCCGGGTCTGTTGTGACTCAGGGCCCGGCTTCAAAACTTAGAAATACTTTATATTGCGAATGCGGGATTCCCGCTCTTGCTTTTGGGCAGTCAGGTTCAGGATAATAACCGTAGTGGGTTATTTTCCGTACCCTTGGAGCTAATTTTGGCTGCTGTCGCCTCTCGCTCTTCTTTGGTCGGCGCTCTCCTTCGCAACGCACTTCCTGTCAATCTGCACATCATTGTCGATTTCCTGCAGGGACTCTCCCGCGATGAGCTGGAATGCATCGCCGAGTTCCAGGGAGCCAGCATTCTCGAAGCCGAGTATTCCGAGAACCTTAACCCGTATCGTCTGCTGTCAGACTTTTTCGATCCGGCGACCAGCGAACGCTGGCGCAACCCGGACGATCGCGCGCACAAGATGTTTGTGGTTCTCGCGTGGCTCGATCGCCTGGGATCATCCGCAAAGTCCATCCGTCTTCAGCCCAAAGCTATAAAAAGCGTCTGAACTAACTACGCCGCCTGATCCGGCAAAGTTACTGAGAAATCCGGGCGCATATGGCCACAAGGTCATATGCGTCTCTACGAACCGCTTCCGGCGCCGTTCGCGGCTGTCGCGGCGGGATTGGTAATCGCCCGTTACCAGGATTTTCCCGAGCGGGACGTATGTCTGGCCTTCGCCGGGCTGGCGACGCTTGCGATTGCGGCCTACCTCACGCATTCGAAGCGGCTGGCCTTCGCGACTTGCCTCGTGGCGCTTGTCTTCGGCGGCATCAGCCTCTCGGGCGCGCGGACGACTCCGCCAGCCCCGTCCCTGAGCGTTCCCGATAACGTTCCCGCGATTTTCACGGGCTGCGTAGTGGAGCCGGCGCTGGTCGCGACGGACCGCGAACGCTTCACCATCGAATTCGCGCCCGGCGCTCGCGCGCAGGTGTCGCTCGCATTGCGGGCATCGGAGCTGCAGGCGGGCGAGCAGTTCCCCGCCCTGCCTTACGGCACATTGGTGGAGTTCGAGGGCAAGGTCCGGCGAACCCACAACTACAACGATCCGGGCGTATTCGATTCGGTGCATTACCTCGCCCGGCAGCGGATCTACTGGAACTCGGCGGCCGATGCTTCCACCATTCGCAAACTGCCGGGACGCTGTGGGAATCGGTTCGCCGGCGCCATCTTCGGCATTCGCTCTTTCGCGCTGGATCGGCTCGACAGGCTCTACGCGAACGACGCCTACGCCGACGGCATGATGCAGGCCATCCTGGTCGGCGCGACCGCGAAACTCGACCGTATGTGGACCGAGGATTACCGCGCGACGGGAACCTTCCACACCCTGGTAATTTCGGGCACTCACATCGCGATCATCGCCGGGGTCTTTCTGTTCCTTCTGCGGGTTTGCGCCGTTCCGCGGAACGTGGCGCTGACCCTGACCATCCTGCTGGCCTGGCTTTATACCGGCGTCAGCGGATGGAACCCTCCGGCGGTGCGCTCCTCCGCGGGCATGACCCTCTACGCCTTGGGGCGCTGCTTCTTTCGCGACGGCCGGTTGTTGAACATCCTTTCCGCCGTTGCGCTGATGTTCGTCATCGTCGATCCCGAGCAGTTGTTCGATGCCGGGTTCCAGCTGTCGTTCCTCGCTGTGGCGCTGATCGGAGCGTTCGTCGTGCCCGCGCTGGATGCCACATCGGCGCCGTTGGCCTGGGGGTTGCGGGATTTGGATGATGCGCGCAAAGACATTCGGCTGCCGGCGAAATCGGCGCAGTTCCGCGTCGAAATGCGTTTGCTTGTGCGCACGCTTTCAATGACGCTCCGGCTCCCGCCCAGGGTCGCGCGTTTTTTCATCGTTCTGACGGCGCGGCTG
>JASHSD010000655.1 GCA_030036985.1 Bryobacteraceae bacterium | reverse complement strand
CTCTACGCCGCCGGATACGCCAGCATCGGATGCGATCCCTGCACCCGTCCCGTTGTCGCCGGAGAAGACGAACGCGCCGGACGCTGGTGGTGGGAATCGCCCGAAGCGGTCAAGGAATGCGGTCTGCATTTCAGCGCGGACGGACGCGCCGAACGCACCGTCGACGTGCTCCTGCGGGATGTCCTCGCGTCGGTCGCGCAGTCCGCATGACCCGCGAGGGGCGCGAGGAATGATCGATCTTCACTCCCACACGGATCGTTCCGACGGCACCTTCACCCCGGCTGAACTGATCGCGGAAGCCCGGCGCATCGAATTGAACGCGCTCTCCATCACCGATCACGACACCTTCGCCGGCTACGACGCCGCCCTGCCGGTCGCCGCGGCTGCCGGTCTCAATCTGATCTGCGGCATCGAACTGGCCACGCGATACCAGGGCACGTCGGTGCATCTGCTCGCCTATTTTCCGGTCAGGCCGCCCTCTCCGCAGCTGCGCCAATGGCTCGACTGGATGCTGGAGAAGCGCCGCGAACGCAACGTTCGCCTCATCGCCAAACTGCAGTCGCTGGGCGTCGATATCACGCTGGAAGAAGTGGAAAAGATGGGGCGTACCCTGACCGGCCGGCCGCATTTTGCGCGCGTGCTGGTGGAAAAGGGTTACGCGACTGACCTTCAGAACGCGTTCGACCGCTATCTGGACGAATCGGCGCGAGCCTTCGTCCAGAGGCAGGAGGCCACCATGGAGGAAGCGCTGGAACGCGTTCTCGCCTCGGGCGGCGTGCCTTCGCTGGCGCATCCCGTCCGCGTAGCCAGGAACAACTGGGAAAAGCTCGCAGCCTGGGTGGAAGACCTCGCCGGGATCGGGCTGCGCGCCATCGAGGTTTACCACAGCGACCACAGTCCGGAGAATGTGGCCTGGTACGCCTCCCTGGCCGAGCGCTTCGGACTCGGAATAACGGGCGGTTCCGATTTCCACGGCGCCAACAAGCCGAATATCTCTCTGGGCACGGGCAAGCACAACAACCTTCAGGTGCCGGACTGGATTGCCGAAAAACTCAGCGCCCTCGCGCCGTCTTCCTGACGATTTCCGTGTCCGGCGGATTGGCAATCCAATGCCACGTAGTTTTTTGTGGGGCCAGGCCTTCGGGCCTGCGGCCGGGCTTCTGCCCGGCCCGAGATCGATAGTAACCCTCGAATTTGCGCGACTCCAGTGTTGCCCGGAAGGGCGGCTGGCAGCGCCGAAGCGCTGGCCCCACAATAAGGCTGGAAAACCTACGTGGTATTGGATTTAGCAATCCGCATGGTCTGGACCGGAAAACCCGCGCACCTGAAGAATCAAATCACGCGAGCGCACCCGTTGGGTTTCGGCGGAACCTGTGTGGCGCCGGCACTCGCGCCAGGCTCCATCGATGCCGCAAGGTTACGATACGGAGTGGACGCGGTCCTCTGTCTGGCCGGCATCTCGAATCCATGTACACGTGCCGTATTTCGGGCTTAAACGTCGCCTCCGAAATCGAACTGCCGGGAGTCGTCCCCGTGCCGCTGGCCCCCGACACGGAAGATGTCCTCATCCGCCAGCGTCCGGTGCCCGAGCGTCTGGAGAACCCCAGCCAACGCGGCCCGGTCTGGGAACTTGACGACCACCGGTTCCTGCTGCAAATCCCCGGCATTGTCCGCCTCCTGGCCAGCGACGGCCGTACTCTCGACATCGAGCCCGAACCGGGGACCAATCCCGCGGACGCCATCCCCTTTCTGCTCGGCACCGGTTTCGGTGCGCTGCTCCTGCAGCGCGGCGGTCTGGTGCTTCACGCCGCCGCCGTGGCCCTCGATGGCCGGGCATACATTTTTTGCGGCCGCAGCGGAATCGGCAAATCCACCCTGGCCGCGGCGCTCTGCCGCGCGGGCTGCCGCTTCGTCAACGACGATGTCTGCTCGGTCGCCCTCGCCGCCAGCGGCAGACCGGTTCTCTGGCCCGACGGCCGCCGCCTGAAGCTTTTCGACGAAGCCATCGAACATCTTGGTCTCGACGGCAGGCAGCGCGGGTTAGTGCGTTCCGATCTCGCCAAACATTACGTGGAGCCGCCCGGGATCGAGGCCGATACGTCGGTCCCGCTTTCCGCCGTTTACATTCTGCGCAATCAGGAATCATCGGACGCAGGCGGCATCGAAAAGCTCTCCGCGATAAACAGCGCCCAGGCTCTTCTGAATCAGACCTATCGTCCCCGAATAGCTCTGGCGATGGCGCGGTGCAGCCGTCAGGTGGTAATCACGGCCGCTGTTCTGAAGCACGCTCCGGTCTTCCGCCTCACCCGGACGCGCAACCTTGATCTTCTGCCCGCCACCGTCTCCGAACTCCTCGCGCACTGGAACGCGCTGTAGTTTTCTTGTGGGGCCAGGCCTTCGGGCCTGCGGCCGGGCTTCTGCCCGGCCCGAGACCGATCGAAACCCCACGGATTTGCGTCACTCCAAGCCGCCCGGAAGGGCGGCTGGCAGCGCCGGAGCGCCGGCCCCACAATAAGGCTGGAAAATCCACGTGGCATCGGCCTGCTGACCGGCCGCGGCAAATCGAACCGCGCGTTTCAGTGACAATCTTCTCGCCGATATTTTCACCCGTAAGCCGACTGAAGCCAACCAACTGCGGCAACCACCCGCCAACCACCCCGCCCGCTCAATCCATAATGAATCATCCGTATGACTTCCGACCGTCGCGTCGCGCCTCCCCGCCTGGCGCGCCAAATCGTTCACACCCGCCCCAATCGACAGAACGATTTCCCAAAACCTTTTTTTGCCAAACGAAGCCAATTTTGACTTTACTCCGGCCGAATCAGCCAGATACATGGCCCTCTGCACCCGGCCGGCATCCTCCGCGCCCCATCCGATACAATAAAACTTACCCCACCTCCAGGAGGACTCGCTGTTGGATTCTGCAATCCTGGCCCTGGAAGACGGAACGGTCTTCGAGGGCAGGAGTTTTGGTGCGCCCGCCGAGCGTTCGGGCGAAGTCGTTTTCAACACCGCCATCACCGGTTATCAGGAAATCTTCACCGATCCCTCTTACACCGGCCAAATCGTCATCCTCACCAACCCGCAGATCGGCAATTACGGCGCCAGCGCCTCCGATAACGAAGCCGCCAAACCGTATATCGAAGGCCTCGTCGTTCGCGAGTTTTCGAGCGTCACCAGCAACTGGCGCGCCGACGAAGAGGCCCAGGCGTTTCTGGCGAAATCCGCTATCCCCGTCGTCTCCGATCTGGATACCCGCGCGCTCGTGCGCCACCTGCGCAGCCGCGGCGTCATGCGCGGCGTCCTCTCCGCTATCGAAAAGGACGGCGCGAAGCTCGTCGAGAAAGCCCGCTCGATTCCATCCATGGCCGGCCTCGATCTCGCCGGCCGCGTCACCACGCCCGACCGCTACCACTGGACGCAAACCGTCGAACCCTGCTCTCCATCCGAAATCGTTTCCGCCTCCGCCGACCCGCGCTTCAAGGTGGTCGCCTACGATTTCGGCATCAAGCGCAACCTCCTCCGCCGGCTCGTGCATTCCGGCTGCGACGTAACCGTGGTTCCCGCGCTCACCTCCGCAGACGACGTGCTCGCGCTCAAGCCCGACGGCGTTTTCCTCTCGAACGGCCCCGGCGATCCCGAACCCCTGCATACGCAGATCGACAACGTGCGCCGCCTCATCGGCAGAACGCCGATCTTCGGAATCTGCCTCGGCCATCAGATTCTCGGACTCGCCCTGGGCGGCAAGACTTACAAACTGAAATTCGGACACCGCGGCGCCAATCATCCGGTCATCAACAAGATCACGCAGCGCGTCGAAATCACCTCGCACAACCACGGGTTCGCGGTCGATCCCGACTCGCTCAACACCAACGATGTCGAACTCACGCACATCAACCTGAACGACCAGACGCTCGAAGGCTTCCGCCATCGCCGCGAGCCGGTCTTCTGCGTGCAGTATCACCCCGAGGCCGCGCCGGGGCCGCACGATTCGCACTACCTCTTCAACGATTTCGTCGAGCTGATGGCGGAGAAAAAGAAATGACTGTGGCGCAGGCACTGGTGCCTGCCGGGTCGACACTCGTGTCGACCCACATGGACCCCATATAATGCCGCGCAGAAACGATCTTCACCGCATCCTCATCATCGGCTCCGGCCCCATCGTCATCGGCCAGGCCTGCGAGTTCGATTACTCCGGCACCCAGGCCGCGAAATCGCTGCGCGCCGACGGCTACGAAGTCATCCTGGTCAACTCGAATCCGGCCACCATCATGACCGACCCCGAACTGGCCGACCGCACCTATGTCGAGCCGCTGAGCCGCGATTACCTCGAAGAGATCATCGCCCACGAACGTCCCGACGCGCTGCTGTCCACAGTCGGCGGCCAAACCGGGCTGAACCTCTCCGTCGCCCTCGCCGAAGCCGGCATCCTCGACCGCTACGGCGTCGAGCTGATCGGAGCCAAAATCGACGCCATCAAGAAGGCCGAAGACCGCCTGCTCTTCAAAGACGCGATGCATAAGATCGGCCTCGAAACGCCGCGCTCGCAGCTGGTGACCGATGTCGAAAGCGGCCTCGCCTTCGCCGCGAAACACGGCTATCCCGCCATTCTGCGTCCCAGCTTCACCATGGGCGGCTCCGGCGGAGGCATCGCCTGGAACCGCGAAGATCTCATCGCCATTCTCGAACGCGGAATCGATCTCTCGCCCGTCCACGAAGTCCTCATCGAAGAAAGCGCGCTCGGCTGGAAGGAATTCGAGCTCGAAGTGATGCGCGACCTCGCCGACAACGTGATCATCGTCTGCTCCATCGAGAATTTCGACCCGATGGGCGTGCACACTGGCGATTCCATCACCGTCGCGCCCGCCCAGACGCTCACCGATCGCGAATACCAGATGATGCGCGACGGCGCCCTCCGCTGTCTGCGCGAAATCGGCGTCGATACCGGCGGCTCCAACGTGCAGTTCGCCATCAATCCCAAGGATGGCCGCATGGTCATCATCGAGATGAACCCGCGGGTCTCGCGCAGCTCCGCGCTGGCCTCGAAAGCCACCGGCTTCCCCATCGCCAAAATCGCGGCGAAGCTCGCGGTCGGCTATCGGCTCGACGAAATTCGCAACGACATCACCAAAGTCACCCCGGCGTCCTTCGAACCTACCATCGACTACGTCGTCGCCAAAATTCCCAAGTGGGCGTTCGAAAAATTCCCCGGCGTCGACACCACCCTAGGCACGCAGATGAAATCGGTCGGCGAAGTGATGGCCATCGGCCGCACGTTCAAGGAAGCTCTCGGCAAAGGCATTCGCAGCCTCGAAACGGGAAAGAAATTCGGCTCCGAAACTTTCGACGCCAACCTGATCCCGCAGAAGCTCATCACGCCCACTCCCGATCGCCTCAGCTATCTGCGCTTCGCCCTGCGCTCAGGCTACACGGTGGAGCAGATCCACGAGATGACCGCGATCGACCCCTGGTTCCTCGAACAACTGCGCCAGACCGTCGAATTCGAGAAGAACCTCGAAGGCGGCTATCTCGAAAACGCCGAAGCCGCCGATCTGATGCGCGCAAAACGGCTCGGCATCTCCGATGTCCAGATCGCGGGCGCATGGAACTCCACCGAAATCGCCGTGCGCAATCGCCGCAAGGAACTCGGCGTGCGCGCGGTCTTCAATCGAGTGGACACCTGCTCGGCCGAATTCGAAAGCTTCACGCCGTATCTCTACTCCACCTACGAAACCTCCTGCGAGGCCAACCCCGGCACGCGCCGGAAAGTCATGATCCTCGGCAGCGGCCCCAACCGCATCGGCCAGGGCATCGAATTCGATTACTGCTGCTGTCACGCATCCTTCGCGCTGCAGGCCGAAAACGTCGAATCGATCATGGTCAACTGCAACCCCGAAACGGTCTCGACCGATTACGACACCAGCGACCGCCTCTACTTCGAGCCGCTCACGCTCGAAAACGTGCTCAACATCGTCGACACCGAAAAGCCCGACGGCGTTATCGTGCAGTTCGGCGGACAGACGCCGCTCACTCTTGCGCTGCCGCTCAAGAAGCTCGGCGTGCCCATCATCGGCACCGATCCCGAAAGCATCGACCTCGCCGAAGACCGCAAACTCTTCGGCAAACTTCTCGAAGACCTCGCCATCCCTTCGCCCGCTAACGGCACGGCCACCAGCGCCGACCAGGCCGTAGAAATCGCCCGGCGCATCGGCTATCCGGTGCTCGTCCGTCCCAGCTATGTGCTCGGCGGCCGCGCCATGGTGATCGTGTACGACGAAGACAGCGTGCGCCGCTACATGCGCGAAGCCGTCACGTTCTCGCAGGATCGCCCCGTGCTGGTCGATCGCTTCCTCGAAGACGCCGTCGAAGTGGACGTCGATGCTCTCTGCGACGGCGAAAACGTCCTGATCGCAGGAATCATGGAGCACATCGAGGAAGCGGGCGTGCATTCGGGCGACAGCTCCTGCGTGCTGCCGTCCGTCTCGATTCCGGAATCCGAAATCGGAACCATCGAAGATTACACCGTCAGGCTCGCCCGCGCGTTGAACGTCGTTGGGCTGATGAACGTGCAGTACGCGATCAAAGACGGCGTCGTATACGTGCTCGAAGTGAACCCCCGCGCCTCGCGCACCGTGCCTTACGTGAGTAAAGCGACGGGCGTCCCGCTGCCGAAACTCGCCGTGCAGTTGATGCTCGGAAAGAAGCTGCACGAAGTGACGGAGCATCGCGGACGCCTTCCTGTGCCGCTCGTCTTCGTGAAATCGCCGGTCTTCCCGTTCAACAAATTTCCCGGCGTCGACCCCGCGCTTGGCCCCGAAATGCGTTCAACCGGCGAGGTGATGGGAGTCGGCGCCAACTTCGGCGAGGCATTCGCCAAAGCGCAGTTGAGCGCGGGCACGCCGTTGCCTGACCAGGGCACGGTCTTCATCAGCGTGAACGATAAATACAAGCCCGAAGTCGTCGCCATCGGCAAACGTTTCGCCAACCTCGGATTCGAGCTGGTGGCCACGCGCGGGACAGCCGCTCTGCTGCGCGGCGCGGGCCTGAATTGCCGCGTGGTGTTCAAGGTCAACGAAGGACGCCCCAACGCGGTGGATCTCTTGAAAGCCGGATCCATTCAACTGGTCGTTTATACGACCACAGGCGCGCTCTCATTCGAAGACGAGAAATCCATTCGCCGCGCCGCGGTGCATTATCGAGTCCCGTGCATCACGACGATGAGCGGAGCTCGTGCGGCGGTGGAAGCGATCGCATCGCGTCAGCGCGACCCCATCCGGGTCTGGAGCCTGCAGCAAATCCACCACTCCGCCGACCACGCCGCAAACTAAACGGACACGCGACTTTAGTCGCGTCTCGTCTCAGTGTGCAGCCTTTGCGTCCGCCACCTTCTGCGCCGGCGCTTGGCTGCTCGGCAGCACCACGATATCCGTCCGCGCGAACCCGAACTTCCGCCCGTTCTCATCGACGATATTCACCTGGCACGTATACCGTCCCGCGGCGAGCCGCGCCAGCGGCGTCTGGAACTCGATCGGCAGCGTCTGCGCTCGTTTCGCCGCGAACGCATCCAGCCGCACCGGCTGCGATTCGAAGCTCTTCGTCTTACCGCGGTAGAACGAAAGCGTAGCGGCCACGCTCGGCTTGCTCCCGGCCGCGCCGACGCCCGGATCGTACACCTCCAGATACACATACATGTTCTGATCCTTGCGGAACACATGCGTGATGCTGGGAATGATCTTCCGCCCCTCCTGCACCAGCGGGTCGGAATCGATCAGCTTCTTCTTGTTCTCCGCCGAAGCCAGCGAATCCGAAAGAGGCACGCGCTGATTGCTCCAGATGACGGAGCTGACCTTGATCGTCGAACGGTCCGGCGCCAGATCCGGAATGTTGAACGTAGTCTCATACGTTCCCATCTTTCCGGTTTCGTTCTCGCGCGCCAGAAACTTGAACGTATACTTGCCCGGCGGAAGCGTAAAGCCGGTGTCGTAAGCGATGGGCGCGGACGCCAGCTGCGCCGCCGTCTGCTCGCTCAACTTGATTTTGATTCCGTCGCGCACCACGCCCACCAGCTTGGTATGCTCGTCGCGCACCTGTCCGATGAAATCGAACTCGGTCTGCGCGGCGCCCTTCTTCTTCGCCAGTGCGATTTCGGAACCGGGAATCTTCACCGAAAACGGCACGAAATAGCGGTCGCGCGCCAGCCGGAAATAATCGAGCTCGGCGCTGAGCGAAAGATCGGTGATGGGATCGCCCAGCATCAAAGCCTGCTGCAGCTGATCTTCCTTATCGCTCTCGGTGAATTTCTTGAACTCCTTCGCGCCGAAATAGCCGCTGCGGTAATCGATCTTCGCCTGCACGTCCTTGCTCAGCTTGACCTCGACCCGCCGGTACTTGCCGTCCATCTTCGCGTTGGTGCTGTAGTAGCCGATGATGTAATAGCTCGCGATGTCGTCGCGCGCCTTCGCCATCCCCAAGGCCAGATCGTTGTCGTCGACAAAAAGCTTGCCGCCGGTGTCGAGAGCGAGCGTCGAGAGCGTTTCCTGCGAACTGTTGAAGTTGTCGCGCATCGACTGGGTCTGAGTTCCTGTCAGGCCGCTCGTCCCGCGGGACGCCGCCGAACTCGCGTCGCCCGCCGGAGCCGTCGCCACCAGGCCGCGCGCGTCGATCGGATAGAAAGCGACGTTCGCTTTTTTAGCCTCGTTGGCGGCCTTCAGTATCGACGCCTGATTGTCGTAACCGGACGGGTTGATCCCGCTCGAAAAATAAATCAGCGCCTTCTTCTCGGGGAACGCGGCCAACATCTTCGCGGCCGATTCGAGTGTCGCCAGCTGCTTGTCGGTATTGAAAATATTGAACTCGGTCTCGTCGGCGTTGAAGGCCGTCCCGGTGTCCTCGCCCGTTGTGTTGTCGCCGCCGTTGCCCGCGATTCCCGCCAGTTCGCTGGCCGCGCCGATGGTGAAGCTCCTGATCACCTCTTCGAGCCTGTCCTTATCGGTGGTGAAATCCTGCACGATCTTCACCGGCCCCGTGCTCGCAAACAGGATCGCCACCACATCGTTCGGCTTCAACTGCTCCCTTACGAACTGCAGCGCGGCCTCCTGTGCGCGATTCTGTTCCGGAATCTGCATGGTGCTGTAGTCGAACAGCATCGCCACCAGACGCCGGTCCTGATAGCGGATCACAGGCGTCGTGCCGCTGGGTACGCTCGGGCCGACCGTTACCGTTTTCTTCTTCGCCGGAGCCGCGGCCGCCGGCTTTTTCGCCGGAGCTTCATTGACAGGCTTGTCCGCGGGTACCGGCGGCAGCAGTTCGTCGCCCTCGAGCTTCTGAAACTCGAACACGGAAATGGTCTGCGGCTTGCCGTCTTCGAGCACGGTGAAATCGCTCTTCTTCAGATCGGGAACAACTTTCCCTGAGTGATCGCGCACGTTCGCGTCGACAATCACCAGATTGGAATTCGATGT
>JASHSD010000654.1 GCA_030036985.1 Bryobacteraceae bacterium | reverse complement strand
GCGTTTCTGCGCTTTTTCCATTTGCCTCTCTTTGCGCTGCTGTTCCTTCTGCCGCTTTTTGAAAGACTGTGGTCCGCGTCCGGCCATAACTTCTCCTCATTTTGAGATGCGTCGCGGGAATACTCCGATTCGGGTTCCCCCAGACACTATACGTAAACGGCGTCCGCCGCGGTACGCCGATCAGCGGGATTCGGGCGGCCTTCCCTGACGTTCAACGCGCCCTGAGCTGGGCGCGATCGCAAAGACTACTCCAGCATAACACGCCGGAAAATCACCTCGGCATGTTGTACTTGAAGGTCAGACGGAGGTCGATTTTGCTGCCTTTGAAGCCGGTTGGCAGCGGGGGAAGAGGGTTGGACGCGCTGATCGCCGCGACGGCGGCCTGATCTAACGCCTTGTTGCCGGATTCGCCCGAAAAGATCACTTTGGCCACGAGGCCCTCTTTGACCACCCGGAATTCCAGCACGGTTTGGCCCCGCTGGCCGAGCCGGGCCGCCTCGGGATAAACGGCCAGCCAATTCTTGCGGATAACGAACAGAATCTGCCGCATATAGGGTCGAAAATCGACGCCCATCGGATCGCTGCGGAGTTCCATATTCGCCGACTGCCGGCCGGCGGATGGCGGCTGATTCAGGCCGAAGCCGATTCCGTGATTTTCCATGCCGCCGTCGTCCACGGACTGGGAACCGAGGGAGCCGGCCTTCGGGAGGTCGCGGATGGCGGCTTCGACCGTGTTGTCCGGCATGGTGACATGCGCATTCGGGTTACCCTGAATTTGGGTTTCGTACCCCGGCCCGGCGTTCTCGAAAGTGACGGCCGGCTTCGGCGCGGGCGGGGGCGGCGCCACGGGATTGGTCAGCTTGGCCAGCTGGTCCGGCAACTGAATGTTCGGTGCCTGATCCTGCAGCTTCGGCGCCTCGGCGATCACGATTTTGGGCGGGCTTTTCGGCGCCGGAGGCGGAGGCAGCGGCGCCGAAACCGGGATGCGTTTCGGCGGCGGAGGCGGGGTCGAGAGCTTTTGCGGAATGGGCCGCGGCTCAAGGGCTTCCACCGACAATTCCTTGCTCAATTTGCCCTTGTTCGGCGCTTTCTGAGTTAAATCGGTTGGGATGAAAAGAGGCGTGACGATGGTAATCGGCTTCGACTCATAGACCGGCTGAGTCACGGTTTCCGAAGGCATCAGCAGCAGCGTCGCGATCAGGACGACGTGCACCGCCGCGGACACGACCGCGGCCTTGCGCCAACGTGGCCAATCCTCCGCCCGGTTGCGATCGAGCAGCAGATGAAGATCCTGTTCCGTGTCAGGAGAGGCGGATTCCGTCTTTGCTAAGGTTTCCATCCGGCCGAAGAAAGAGTCTGCTCGACTACTCCCGTATGTTCCTCAATCTTAGCAAGAACGGCGAGAGCGACTTCCAAAGTTCGACGGGCCACGCGGCCGTTCAGTTTCGGAGTTGTGCGGCTTTCCACGGCATCCAGAAACGCCTCGAACTGAAGCTTCAGCGGCTCCGCCGGCGCGATCGGCCATTGTTCGAAGGTAATACCTTCCGGTCCGCCGACCCGGAAGGCCGCTGCCGATTGTTTCGCATAATCTAGCGAAATATACTGGCGCGGCTGGAACAACCGTAATTTTCTGACCTTTTCCGTGGAAACCCGGCTGGCGGTGAGATTGGCGATGCATCCGTCGGCGAATTCGAGCCGCACATTGGCGATATCGACCTTGGAAGACAAGATGGAAATGCCGGCGGCCCGGATTTCCTTCAGCTCGGCGCGGGCAAGCGCCAGCACGATATCGAGGTCGTGGATCATGAGGTCGAGAACGACGTCGACATCAAGGCTGCGCAGTGTAAACACGCTCATGCGGTGGATCTCGAAAAACAGGGGCAGCGTGGCCGCGCGCTCAAGGGCAATGACGGCGGGATTGCAGCGCTCCAAATGCCCCACCTGCAGGATGCGGCCGTTGCGGTCGGCGGCGTCAATCAGCCAGTCGGCTTCTTCGAGCGTGGCGGCGATCGGCTTCTCGACCAGCACATCGATCCCGGCTTCGAGCAGCGCGCAGCCGATCTCAGCATGAAGAGTCGTCGGAACGGCCAGAATGGCGGCGTCAACCTTGCCGATCACATCGCGGTAATCCGTGGTGGCCGCGACCGCCGGATCCGCATCCACGACAAAGCACAATTCCGCCCGCGCGCTTTCCCGAACCACGCGCACATGGTTCTTGCCAAACGACCCGGCCCCGATGACAGCGACGCGAATCATGCCGGCTCCAAGCCGACGATGGCGATTTTCGCGGCGTTGGCTTTCTGCAGCAGCTCTTCGCGATCGAGCAATAGAGTGCGGCCGGCATCCACAGCCAGCGCGGTCGTGTTGGTTTCGATCATCACGTCTATAGTCATGGGTCCGACAACCGGAACGTCGAAGAGCAAATGCCCTCGGCGCGATGCCGATTTCACCAGCGTCAGCCGCTTACCTTCCACCAGGCTTGCCGCGCGGCGCAGCATGGCGTCGGTGCCTTCCATAGCTTCGAGCGCCACGCAGGCGCGGTCCGCAATGGCAACGCTCTGGCCCAGATCGTGGCTCGCGAGAGCGTGCGCGATCTTGCGTCCGTATTCGATATCGCGGTTCTCGTCGGAATCCGGCTTTCGTTTCGTGACCACCCCCATCGGCGCCAGCAGCGGCTTGAGCAGCAGCGTGGAATCCACCAGTTGGATACCTTCATCCGCCAGAACCTTACTCACGCCGCCAATCAGCGAATCGGTGTTCTTATGGGCGAGACTCGCCATAAGCTTTACCAGCCGCCAATCGGGGCGAATCGAGGAAAAAATCTTCGCATGTTTCACCTGGCCCGCCATCATGATCTGCGTGATGCCCTCATTGCGGCAGATCTCGATCAGCCTGCTCAACTCACCCAGCGAGACCCAGTAACAGCGCGGCGCGATGCGCTCCACTTCAGGCGATGCCTCTTCTTTAATCGCGATGGCGACGGCGTCATCGCCCTGTTTGCGCGCGGTTTCGAGGGCGATTACGGGGAATCGGCCGTTGCCGGCGATGATGCCGTATTTCATCCCTTGATCACACCGCGCGGTGAGGAAGCGATAAAGGCGAGCAGCTCTTCGATCTCGGGGATGTGTTCCACTTCCGCCTGAATGCGCTCGATTGCCTGGCTGGTGTTGAGTCCGGCGCGCGTGAGCAGCCGGAAGGCGGTCTGCAGCGCCTCGATGGATTCACGCGAAAAATTGCGGCGCTCCAGACCCACGCGATTAGCGCCGAAGACGCGGATCTCGCGCTCGCTGACAACGCTCGAAAACGGCATCACATCCTGCGTCACCACGCTGTATCCGCCGATGAAACATTCGCGTCCGATGCGGCAGAACTGATGCACGCCGCTGAAGGCGCTGATGGTGGCGTTGTCGCCTACCGTGACATGGCCTGCAAGAGTTACGGCATTGTCGAGCACCGCGCCGCTGCCGATCTTCACGTCGTGCGCGACATGCGTATAAGCCATCAAAAGATTGCCGTCGCCGATCTCAGTGATCAATCCGCCGCCCTGAGTGCCGCGATGAATCGTGACAAACTCGCGGATCGTATTGCGGCTGCCGATGCGCGTGAAGGCTCGCTCGCCCTTATACTTCTTATCCTGCGACGCCACGCCCACAGTCGAATACGGAAAGAAGACATTGTCTTCGCCGATGGTAGTAGGGCCTTCAAGGTACAGGTTGGCCATCAGCCGCGTGCGCGCGCCGACCTCGACTTCCGCGCCGATGACGCAATACGGACCAATATCGGCCGAGTCGTGAATGCAGGCCGAGGGATCGACGATGGCTGTCGGATGAACCGGCATCGGCGGTTACTCCGCCGCCGGCTCCGCCCCGCTGGGAGGTTCGATGAGAGGTGCTTTGTCCTGCAGCTTGCACATCATTTCGGCTTCGGCGACCAGCACGCCGTCGACAGTGGCGCGGCCCGCCATTTTCGCCACCGAACCTTTGCGCCGAAGCACGGTCATTTCGATGCGCAGCTGATCGCCGGGCACCACCGGACGCCGGAACTTGGCCACGTCCACCGATGCCAGCAGAACGATCTTGCGGTCGCGGTCGGGAATGCTCTTGAGCACCAGCACGCCTGCGGTCTGCGCCATGGCCTCGACGATAAGTACGCCGGGCATGACCGGAAACTCAGGAAAATGGCCCTGAAAGAAGGGCTCGTTCACGGTGACGTTCTTGATTCCGACGATGCTCTCATTCTCCAGTTCAACGATTCGATCCACCAGCAGAAAGGGGTAACGGTGCGGCAGTATCCGCCGGATCTCATTCACGTCCAGAAGTGGCATGGAAATTGACAGTATACCTGCGCGATGAGTTGCGGCTGGGCCATTGAAAGCATATTCGGTCACTTCGGTGAAAAAATTGCGGAGTCAGGCACGGAAAAATTTTCGATTATGGCGGGAGTAGCGAGGTACAGCGCCGCGGCGGCGGCCGGATCCATGATTGTCGTTGTCGAAGACAATCCCGCCGACGTGATGCTGCTGCGCGAAGCCCTGGCAACGCACCAGGTCGGCTCGAAGCTCTATCTGGCGCACGACGGCGAAGAGGGAATTCGACTGCTCGACGCGATCGACGAAGGTCAAATGCCATGCCCGGACCTGATCGTGCTCGACCTGAACCTGCCGCGGCGAAACGGTTTTGAGGTTCTGGCCCGAGTGCGCTTAAGCAGTCGCTGCGCGAGCAAACCCGTAGTCATCCTGAGCTCTTCGGCCGCGGCGACCGATCGCGAAAAAGCCGCCAGGCTCGGAGCATCGACTTACATTCGCAAGCCTTCCACATTGAAGGAATTTCTTTCCATCGGTGAAAGACTGAAAGCACTGCTGCCAAACAAACCACTCACGGCCTGACGCAGCACAGGCCTCAACCTGTGGGGCTTTGGCTTTCGTGCCTCGCGAAGCTATGCGATTCGGACCCGCGACTTCAGTCGCGTCTTTACCTTCAGTCGCATCTTTAGACGTGGCGCCCAAAACGCGACTGAAGTCGCGTGTCCGCTTATGCCGCCGCCTGGCTGGTCTCCGCGCAAAGAGCCAGGACGTCGGCGGCCAACGTCAGATAGTCGTCCAGCTCGAAAGGCTTCTGCCGGTAAAGAGCTCCCAACGCGGCGATCCTGTCTCTTTCCGCCGGGCTGGCCAGCCCGCTCAGCACGATAACATGAACATGGGCTAGGTTGGGAGCGTGGCGGATGGCCCGCAGTATAGCCAGGCCGTCATACTTAGGCAGGTGCAGATCGAGCAGCACCACACAAGGCTGGAAGCCGCGCGACCCGTCCCGATGCTCCTGCACAAACCGGAGCGCTTCCTCCGCGGTTTCGAGCACGTCGAGTATATATGGTTTCGGATGCTGTTCCAGAGCGATACGAAGCAGATTCACATCCGCCGTGTTGTCGTCTACTATTACAATTCTGGCTGGGTTCATCC
Organism: Bryobacteraceae bacterium; assembly: GCA_030036985.1. GTDB lineage: Bacteria > Acidobacteriota > Terriglobia > Bryobacterales > Bryobacteraceae > BOG-234. Next base: position 8,231 of record JASHSD010000654.1, on the reverse strand, counting down.
CATCCTCCAAGCCTGAGTCAAAGCAATCGCCTGGCCGAAAGGCGAATGAAACATGGCTTGGAATTTGCAACCTGGTTTCGCCGGGAGGAAAAGATACGTGTCGAACAAAGCCTCGCATGCCGCAGGCGAACCGCAGGCGCGAATCAGTACCGGCATTCCCGGACTGGACCGCGCGCTCGGGGGTGGGTTGCCGCGGGACAGGCTTTACGTCGTCGAAGGCGATCCCGGCTCGGGCAAGACGACTCTGGCGCTGCAGTTCCTGCTGGACGGCGCCGCGCGGGGCGAGCGAGTCCTCTACGTCACGCTTTCCGAGACAAAGCAGGAATTGCATGAAGTGGCCGAATCGCACGGCTGGTCGCTCAAGGGAATCGATCTGCTCGAACTCGGCTCGCTCGCCGAGTTGCTGCTGGAGGAGGCCGAATACACCGTCTATCATCCGTCCGATGTGGATCTGGGCGAAACCACGAAACGCGTGCGCGACGAAGTGAAGCGGCTGCAGCCGACGCGGGTTGCGCTCGATTCGGTTTCCGAACTGAAGATTCTGTCGCAGACCAGCGCGCGCTATCGCAGAGAGGTGCTCGGGTTGAAGCAGTTTTTCACGGGGCGGGGGTGCACGGTTCTCGTGCTGGACGATTCCACGGCGCCGGACACCGAGAAACAATTGCAGAGCATCTGCCATGGCGTCATTTATATGAGGCGCGAGAGTCGCGATTACGGCGAGACGCGCCGGCAGCTTCAAATCGTGAAAATGCGGGGGGTTCGTTTCCTGGACGGCATGCACGATTTTCTCATCCGCAGCGGCGGCATCGAAGTCTATCCAAGGGTCGGGGTGATCGACGGCGGGCAAGAGACGACGGGTATGATCGCCAGCGCCGTGCCGGAACTGGACGTTCTGCTGGGCGGCGGACTGGAACGCGGCACCAGCACGCTGGTTTTGGGACCGGCCGGCTGCGGCAAGACGACCTTGTGCTCGCAGTATCTGCTGGCGGCTCTCAACCGGGGCGAGGCCGCGGTCAACATTCTGTTCGAAGAGAACCGGCAGGGCTTTCTGCAGCGCGCGCAAGGCATGGGAATGAATTTCGAGCCGTATCTCGAATCGGGACTGCTGGATCTTCGTCAATTCGATCCGGCCGAACTTTCACCCGGCGAGTTCGCTCACTACGTGCAGAAGGAGGTCGAGCGGGGGCACGCGCGCGTGGTGGTGATCGACAGTCTGAACGGCTATCTGAACGCTATGCCGAGCGAAGGCTTTCTGCTGATCCAGCTGCATGAGCTGCTGATGTATCTGGGCAAAATGGGCGTACTGACCATTCTGGTGATGGCGCAGCACGGCATGATGGGAACGGCGATGCAGACGCCGGTGGATGTCAGCTTTTTGGCGGACACGGTCATCCTGCTGCGGTATTTCGAAGCCATGGGCGAAGTGAGGCAGGCGATTTCGGTCGTGAAGAAACGCCGCAGCGGTCACGAGAGAACCATTCGCGAGATGCGCCTCACGAAGGAGGGCATTGTGATCGGGCCGCCGATTCGGGACTTCCAGGGGGTCCTTACCGGTGTGCCGCGGTATCGGGGATCCGACGAGCCGCTGCTTAAGTAGACGGTTTGATGCGAAGTCAGGATAACGGAAACACGGATCCCGAGAGCCGCATTCTGGTGCTGGCGCCGACAGGGCGCGATGCGCATCTGCTGGCCGCGACCCTGGACGGCGCCGGCATGTCGCCCGCGGTGTGCGGCGGCCTCGACGAGCTTGTCTCGTCGTTGAACGAAGGCGCGGCCGCGGGGCTGATCGCGCAGGAAGCGCTCTCGACCGACGGCCTGGGGCAGATCGTGAAATGGCTCGAAACGCAACCGCCCTGGTCGGACATGCCGTTCGTGGTTTTGACTTCAGGGGGCAGACCGAGCCGCATGACCACTGCGCAGGCGCGGCAACTGGAGGTGCTGGGTAACGTGACGCTCATCGAGCGGCCGGTTCGCCCCGACACGGTGCTCAGCGCGATACGCGCCGCACTGCGCGCGCGGCATCGCCAGTATGAGATGCGGCGGCATCAGGAGGAACTGACGCATGCCAACCGCGATCTGGAACAATTCGCGCATTCGGCCAGTCACGATCTGCAGGAGCCTTTGCGCACCGTGGCGGTTTACAGCGAGCTTCTGGCCGAGCGCTGCAAAGGATTGCTGGACGAGCAGGCGCAGATGTATCTGAAGTTCATGAACACCGGCGCGCGGCGGATGGAGATGCTGGTGCGGGATCTGCTGGCATTCACGCAGGCGGCGGGCGTGAAAGGCGAAGTGACGGAGCCGGTCGACGCGGGCCAGGAACTGGGGAATGCGCTCGCGAATCTGGCCGAGTCGATCCGGTCCAGCCATTCCGGGATTACCTGCGATCCCTTGCCTTGGGTGCGGATGAAGGCTCCGCACGTGCAGGAGCTGTTTCAGAATCTGGTGGGGAATGCGATCAAGTATCGCCGCGAAGATCCGCCGCGGATCCATGTTTCGGCGGTGAAGGACGACGGATTCTGGCGGTTCGCCGTCGCCGATAACGGACTGGGGATCGAAAAGGAATTTCATCGTCAGATCTTCGGGGTTTTCAAGCGCCTGCATACGCAGGAGCAGTTCCCCGGCACAGGCATCGGGCTGGCGATCTGTCAACGCATCGCGGAGACATACGGCGGACGAATCTGGGTGGAATCGGAGCCGGGAAAAGGCTCGACGTTCTACTTCACCGTTCCGGCGTAACGGCCCTTACCGCCACGTTGCGAGTCCGTCACGTCGGACAAGCTCCGAAATCCTGCTTCACGCGCTGGGCGTCGAACACCTTGCCCTTGCGCTTTCCCTCAAGCGTCAGCCTGTCACCGGCCCTGATCGCTGTCGAGTCGCCGGACAATGCGTAGACCCGGCCATTTTTGCTTTTTAATGTCATTCCTGCCGGCCCGGACGCAACACAGCCCGTAATGGACCGGGTTTTGCGGTTTTCGTGGCGGACGAGGAAAATCACGCCGACGACCGCGCCAACGCCAACCACCGCGATCCCGGCGTAGAGCTGCTTCCCGGCGGTATCCAGGGTTTCTGCCCGTGCGGGCACAAGGAGAATGGTTCCGATTGCGATCGCTGTGAGCGCCCTGACGACCGTATCTTGCATTGTTTCGCCAGTATGCCACGAAATTGGTTCCCACGACATAGATGTTTCCGGCTGGGTCCGGTCATAGAACAGCCCCACGCTCATATTTCAACCGGTCAAGGTTAATCGCCATACGCGGGAGGCGAGAGGCACACCGGCGCACTCGTTCACGCATCATTTCGCCGTGACGGCCACTCAGTTGGTGGCGGCGATGGTCAGTACGATTCCCAGATTTCCCGCCGCCGACTGGATTTGCACCGCGTTGTAGGAGGCGCTCACGGTCGCCGGAAGACGGAAATTGATCTGCGTCACGCCCGCCACGAGATCCGGCGCCGACCCCTCGTAGAGGATCGTGGCGGCCTGTCCGTTGAACAGAATGGAGACCGGCGTACTCAGCGAGTCGAGCGTGGTCCCCGCTATCGAACCGTCCGGCATCGGCGTCTCGTAGAGCCCCGTGCCGAAGGCGTACACGATTACGATCGATCCAGCCTTCGCCGGATTCGACGGCGAATTCAGCGAATAATCCTGATTCAGCGCAATAACGGAGGGCAACGCGTTCGGAGCGGGATTATACACCGAGGGGAGCTCGGGAACCGCGGTCGCCAGCGCCATCTGCGCGGTCTCCGAAGTGGCCGATGGAGTCACCACCTGGATCGACACCGTGGGATTGGTATTAATTTCGAAGGGAGCGATGGCGTTGACTTGGTTGGGGCCCGCGTAGAGAATCGGCGCGGCGACCCCGTCGATCATCACCTGCGTCCCGCCGACGCTGGTCGGGAATCCGCCGCTCGAATCGAGCGTGGCGCCGATGCCCGGATTGGGGCCGAGACCGATGCCCCACAGGCTGATCAGTTCGCCTGGGGCGATTTGCGCGGAAGCGGTGTAGTCTGCGGAATTGGCTTGGGCCAATACAAGGGTCCCGGCGGCGCCTGTGTTGGGAAGCCGGAGCAGAGTTCCGGCGAGGCCCAGCATGACCTGATTGCCGGCGGAATCCAGCGTGAAAGTGTTGGCGGAGTTGTTGTCCGCGTCACCGGTGGGAAGCAGTTGCGTCTGCAGCTCCTGGGTGAGCGTGGGATTCATTTTGACCACGAAGCTGTTTCCAATGGACAGGCTGCCCGGAAGGATCGGGAAATTACTCGACTGCGTTACGCCGCCTACCCAGACATTCTGCTGCGAATCCAGCGCGAGGCCGGACAGATATTCGCCGGTCGAACCGCCCAGATAGGTCGAGGCGACGAGGGTTGAGCCGTCCGCGCTCAGTTTCGAAATGAAGATGCCGGCAGGCGTGCTCTGAAATGCGTTGGCCGTGACCTGGAAATCCGCGATATCCGTCGTGCCGGCGACAACGACCGAGCCGTCCGGAGCGACCGCCATCGACGATATGACGTCGCCGACGGTTGGTGCAGGATTCGCGGGCATCCCGCTTCCGAGGTAAGTGGACCAGTTGAGCGCCCCACTGGTTTTGAAGGAGGAGATGAAGCCTGTCGCACCTCCATTACAATTGCAGCCGGGCTGGAAGGCGTTCGAGCTGGTCGGGAAGCCGGTCGCGTTCGTGTATCCCGCGATAATCATCGAACCATCCGGCGCGATCGCCACGGCGTTGGCCGTCGAGGTTGCCTGGATGCTGAGGCAGCTGCTTCCAAATGGGTCGCAAAAAGGTCCTCCGCCGCCAATGAAAGTGGAGTAGAGGATGTCGGAACCGTCCGCGCTTAATTCGGTGAGCACCGCGTAGGACGGAGTGGGGTAGGCTGAGCGGACCGGCCCCGCGGTCTGATAAGCGTTGGAGGTGACCGGGTAATCGGATGCGGTCGTGGTGCCCGCGACATAGACATTGCCCGCGGGGTCGGTGGTCACCGCGTTCAATGATGTCCCACCGGTAGCGCCGCCCAGCAGGCGCGTGAAAAGAGTCTGCGTGTCGGCGGCGTTGATTTTGCTGACGAAGGACACCGAGACGCTCGTACTGCCTGTCCCGGCGCCGAGGTTGCCGACAATGAAAACGTTTTGTTGCGCATCGACGGCAACGGCGGCCGGCGTCCCGTCAGACGCCACCCCGAACGAATAGACGACGTTGTTCTGCGAATCGGTTTTGGTGATTCCGATGCCCGTCGCGTTTTGCAGTGTGTTCACCGTGTAAACGTTGGCGGCGGAGTCGGTGGCCACGCAGCACACCACTTGGCCCGGGCTGAGGAGGGCCTGGAGGGAAGTCTGAGCGGTCAGCGGCGAAACGAGACCGATCACGCTAAAAAAGAAGAGAAGGAGCGAGCGCACGGCGAGGAGCGAATGCAATAAGACCGCCGGACGCGGATATTGAAGCGGTTCAGGTTATTCGTATTACGCGGGCGCCGAAAGAGGCATTCGGACACATCGGCGTCGCATTCCTGCACGTATGATTGATGGACGGAGGCTTCGAATGAAAAGATCGGCGCAGGCACGATGGCAGGGAGATCTGAAAACAGGCTTCGGCTCGATATCCACGGCGAGCGGCGTTCTGTCCGACGTGGCTTATTCGTTTCACAGCCGTTTCGAGCAGGGTAAAGGGACCAATCCCGAGGAACTCCTCGCCGCCGCCCACGCGGGCTGCTTTACCATGGCGCTTTCCAATCAACTGGCGCAGGCCGGGATCAAAGCGGAAAGCCTCGAAACGAACTGCACCATCACGCTCGAGCAGAAGGATGGCGCTTTTGCCATTACGGAAAGCCGGCTGGAGCTGAAAGCGCGCATCCCCGGGGCCACGCAGGAGGCGTTCGACAAAGCGACCCAGGCGGCGAAAGCCGGATGTCCGGTCTCGAAGCTTTACAACACGAATATCACTTTGAACGCGCAGCTGGAAGGAGCGTAGGCATACGCCGTTCTGAGCCGCGACCGCGAGGGAGCGGTGTGCGGATTGATTCTGAAGCGCGGGGAACGAACTTGTCCTGACTCCAGGCGACCGCTCCCTCAGAAGCTGTGAAAAAATCCCCCGGCGGCGAAAATGGGTCTATGGATCTCACCCAGGAAGCCCTGCTGGAAATCCCGGAGCAACCGGAGCCTGCCGCGCAGTCATTGTGGATGAGTTGGTGGGTCCGGAGCACAAGGTGCGGGCGATCTGGGATTTGACCGGGCAGCTGGATCTGAGCGGGTTTACGCGGAAGATCGAAAGTTTCGAGGGGGAAGCGGGAAGCCCGGGGTGGGACCCGCGGCTGCTGCTCAGCGTGTGGTTGTACGCGTACAGCGAGCAGGTGAGTTCGGCGGGGAAGATCGCCCGGATGATGGCATACGAGCCGGGGGCTGATGTGGCTGTCCGGACTGGGAGAGGTGAACTTTCATACGCTGTCGGCATTCCGAGCCGATAATCAGGAAGCGTTGAAGCAGTTGATGGCGGAACTGCTGGGGCTGCTGTCGAAGGAAGGATTGGTGAAGCTGGAGTGCGTGGCGCACGACGGGACGAAGATCCGGCCCCAGGCGGGAGGCGACAGTTTCCGGCGGCAGGCGACGCTGGAGAAGGAGATCGCCAAAGCGGAGCAGATGGTGGAGGAGTTGGAAAAGCGGGACCGGAGCGGGCAGGCCGAAGATGCGCGCCGGGAGGCGGCGCGGCAGCGGGCGGCGCGATGAAGCCATTCCAACGAGTTCTATTTTCCGCGTTCGCCGTCGCGTCGATGTCCGCGATCGCTTTCGCGCAGGCGCCGCCCCCGCGGGTGGCGGACGCGGGTCGCGGCGGTCCGCGGCTGCAAGTTTACTGTCACCTCGCCCGCATGGCCCGACGGCGGCGAGGTTCCCATGGAGAACGCCGGTCGCGGCGGGAACAAATCGCCCGAGTTCGAATTTCACTGGACGCTCGGAACCAATCCGGCCCCGGCTCCGGAGAATCTGCAAACCTACGCCGCGATCTTCCACGACCTCGAGAATTCCACCAACAAGACCACCACCGACACGCTGCACTGGTCGGCCTTCAACATCCCCGGAACGGCTAAAGGACTGCCGGAAGGGCTCGGCGGCGATCTCCCCGACGGCGCGCGCAACGGGCCGGGAATCATGGCGGGCCGCGGCACGCCGGTATAAGTCGGACCTGGCGCCGGGCCGGGACCGTTCCATCATTATTTGTTCGAATTCTATGCGCTGGATACGAAGCTGGATCTGCCCGCCAAGACCACGCGCGAAGAACTGCTGAAAGCCATGGACGGCCACGTCATCGGCAAAGCGGCGTATTACGGCCGCTTCCACGCGCCGCCCGCGCAGTAACGTTTTTCGATCAGGCGGGCTCGGCCTTTGCAGCCTTTTTGAGCGCCACGGCGTTCATGCAATAGCGGAGCCCGCTGGGAGCGGGGCCGTCGGAGAACACATGTCCCAGATGCGCGTCGCAGGTATTGCAGACCGTTTCCACGCGCACCATGCCATAGGAGTCGTCGGCGTGGTATGCAATCGCATTGGGAGCGATCGGTTGCGTGAATGACGGCCAACCGGTATGCGATTCGAACTTCTCCGTCGAATCGAACAGCAGGCTGTCGCAGCAGCGGCAGGAATAAATTCCGGGTTCAAAGGCGCTGCACATCGCCGAACTGAACGCCCGTTCGGTGGCCGCCTGCCGGGTTACCTGATACTCGGCGGGGCTGAGTTGCGCCCGCCATTCGGCATCGGTCTTCGTAACTTTGCGATCAGGCGCGGGATTGCCCTCCCGGGCATATCGCAGAACATCATTCCACTTGAGCACTGTTCTTATTGTATGAATTGTTGAAGGAAGTCAGGGCGTGGGCGGGCCGAACGGGTTTGGCGTCTTCGGCTGCGAAACACCGTACACGAAATCCAGCGTCACATCGATAATGTGCGAGTCCGAATTAATATCGGATGTGGCTTTGACGTCGGCGAGGTTATCGAAAAGCTCTTCCTTCTTCACGCCTCGCACGAACCGGTCCGCATAGCCCTCCGGATACGAATCGCCGGGGTGCAGATCCCACATTTTGCGGATCGCATCTTCGCCATCGAGACCCAGACCGTTCACCGTCAGCTTGCCGAACTTGTACTCCGGGCCGGCCGCCACCACAAGATAAAGCTCGACCGATTTCTTCTCTTCATCGAGCCTCTTGGACGTGGTCACCTCCGCGTCGAGAAAACCCTGCTTACGCATCTCCGTCTGCAC
>JASHSD010000653.1 GCA_030036985.1 Bryobacteraceae bacterium | reverse complement strand
CAGTTATTTATTGGACACTACACTAGAATTGAGTTCCGTGCAATGAGAAGCTTGCCGTTTGTGGTTCAGATCGGCGCTGTTCACTGTCTGTCCTGTGACAGCGTGGACCAGATAACTGGCGAGGATCCGCCCCCGATTTCGTATGGCGCGGAGTTGGCCGTTGCTGCCAAGACGCGTGCGACAGAGGTCCTCGATGAGACGACCGACGATCAATGATTTGGAAGAGTGTTTAAGGTGGTCCCATTCTTAGCGCGATTCGCTGAACCCATTCCGGCCCTTCCTCCCAGTGCCGTGCGCTACGACGAAGTGCGGTAGGTAACGCAGGTTCTCGTCGACCACGCGTGGGTTGATAGCATTGATGCCCGTCCGCCTTCAGCCGGTCGCACGATCATAACCAAAGTCGACTCGGAAACGACGGATGACGCCTGAGCCTTGGGTGCTGATTGTCAGCACGAAAGCTTGCGTCGCGACGGATGACGTTATCCGTCGACTGGCGGCGCGGGGAATCAATGCATATCGTCTTAACACGGAAGAGTTCCCCTTTGATCATAGTATTTCGTTTCGCCCCGGCGCCCAACCAGGCTGCCCTTGGTTACTCTGCGATCAACGCGAGATGCCGGCACCCACAAGCATCTGGTACCGACGATTCCGAACGCCCGGAACGCCCGAGGGAATGGACGAAGGTACTGCTACGTTTTGCCGACAGGAAACCCGCGCTGCCTTGATTGGTAGCATCGCCGGTCGATCAACACGCTGGATGAGTCATCCGGCGGCACTCTGGCAAGCGGAATTCAAACCGTATCAGCTTGAGGTTGCTGCGCAAATGGGGATACCGATACCCCGAACTGTGGTAACCAACGATCCCGTCACCATCAGAGCCGCGTTTGGAGAGTTTCAGCGCATGATCGCCAAACCGACCCGAAGTGGGTACCTCGTGCCGGATGGCGTTGAGTATGCAATCTACACCTCACAGGTGCTTGAGGAACACCTCGAAGAGCTGGAAAGCGCCAGGTTGAGTCCGGCGATCTATCAAGAATTGATCCCCAAGCGGTTTGACATTCGGGTGACGATCATTGGCAACGAGGTCTTCGCGGCTTCGATTGATTCCCAAGCGGATCCGGCAGCGAGCATCGACTGGCGCCGCACGGATAATCCCGATCTGGCCCATTACAGGCACGAGTTGCCGAGTGACGTTTCCGTGGCGCTGATTCGATTAATGGACAAGCTACAGCTAACGTTCGGCGCGATTGATCTAGTGCAATCGTCAAATGGCGACTACGTATTTTTGGAAGTGAACCCGAACGGGCAGTGGTTGTGGCTTGACGACAAGCTCGACCTCGGCATATCGGAGCGTGTGGCCGGATGGCTGGCTCAGAGGTAACTCTCTTGTGACCGTCCTGGACACCTCTGGATCTTCGTGGACGTAGTATTTCCTTGTCCTCAACCGCGAACTGCTTCGGACCTGCAAAGAGAAGCTGATCATCTTCAGGTTATGCGGAACGATTGCTTGGAGCGCATCAGCCATTTGCCACGAGAGGCCGCACTGCTCCGGGAGTACTTTGCATCATGTTGCACCTTATTGGCCACAGAATCTGAAAGGCGCTCCAGCGTTGATTCCCGCCTCGGCAACATCGTGGGGCTGTCTTCGATCGCGGGTAGCATAGTCTTCGGCATATTGCTTAACGCTAACCCCCGCCCAGTTGCAGGCTGGCTGAGATGGGTTTTTGCAATCGGGTTGCTGTACCTGACTTTACAGATTTGTAGTGCGATTTTCGCGGCTGTCATGGGGCTGGCGCGGAGAGGGTACATCGTGCCTACGCCAGCGGACATCCTACCCTCAGTCAACACGGAATCGCAACCAAGCTCCACAGACAAGTCGCTGGCAGTTTGGAAATCCTCGACAATCACCGAGTTCTTAACAATGAGAAAGTTACCCGAATGGCAGTCGCTCATCGCGCGCTTTTGAATTTCGTGTGGGGACTGTTCCTGCTCGCAATATTTGCGACGTGGGCATCATTATCGGCGAGACCATCATCCGACAACCTGCTGGAGAAATCAAAGGAATCTCCGGCGGTTCGTGAGACGCTGCGCGGGCGTCAGGGACCAGTGGGATCTCACAGAATACCGATCCCCAACCTATCGCGCCAAAGCAAGGAGGTGAAATGACTCCAGCTCCATTCTTTATGAGCTGTCGCAACATAATCTCGGCTCGAATAGCCCGCTTCGTCTGCGAGTGGATACTCAGCGCCGCATCGCGGGATGCATGTCGGAAACAACCCGTACAGCCTTCTCCATCTGCTGATCAATTCCAGCGTTTAACTGGAATGGTTCCACGCCTACCGTGATATGCGGTTCAACTCCCACGCCGTCAAGCGACTCGCCGTTCGAAGTGAACCAGCCGAAGATCGGAAGACGGACCCAATAACCGCTTCCGGCCCGGAAGTTGGCGGCGCCGAGAACGTTGCCGGCGGTTTTGGCGCCGATCACCATAGCGAGATTATGCTCGATCGCGAAGCTTGTCAGCATTTCGGCCGCGCTGTTCGTCCACTCGTTAATGATGATGACAATTCTGCCGTGAAACGGTTGCGGGCCGAGGCCCTGCGTCATGAGCATGACGGATTTATCCCGTAACGCGAAACGCCCCATCGTCCAGACTGCTTCGATCTTGTTGCGCGGCATCGGAACCTTCGGGAGAGCCTCGCGATCATATCCGGCTCGTTGCCGTTTTGGCGTCAGGCTGTTCCCGATGGGAACTCTTCCGGGGCACAAATAGCTCGCGAGTCTCGCAAAACCGAGACTGCCGCCGATGTTTCCGCGCAGATCCACAATGAGCCGATCGGCGCCGCGCTGCTTGAGATCGTCGATCACGGCATCCATCGCACGCGTGAACCTCATGCCGAGCGCTCCCGAAAAATAGGCGACCTTCAACAGACCAATATTCGGTGGTTTCAGACAGTGGGTGATAATTTTCGGTTCGACGATCGGCGGGCGTTCTTTAGTTCCCTTGCGCGCCGGTACGGCAACGGACACCTCGCGACAATTGCGGCCATCCGGGCTCGACACCGTCAGTTGGTACGTCAGTCCCAACAGGAACCGCGGCATGGCCGTTGGATCACACATGGTGCTGTCCACCGCGATCAGAACTTCTCCGGGGCGGATGCCGGCGACGCGAGCGGGGCCGTCCTCAAATACGTCAAGGAATGTCCATCGCGCCTGTTCTGCCGGTCCAAACCGGCGCAGGCTTGCATTGATTGTGTGCTGGGGAAGAAAGCGATTTGCGGACTCATGGTAAAACACCGTGTGACTGCCGCCCAGTTCCGCCAGCAGTTGTTGTACGCCATGCTCGAAAGCTGCCGTATCTCCGGCGAGCAAGGCAGGTGTCCGATCAGCCATCACCCGGAGCCAATCGTCGTAATTGGCAGCTGTGGAGTTGAAATGATGCTTCAGAACCTGTTTTTTTATGGCGGCCAGAATCTGGATGCGATCCTGTTCGGAGAGTTGCATTTCGACTCCTTTCACCTCGCACGCTGCGCCGGCGTCGAACGCCCCGATGCGCCTTCGATCAGGTATGCCGCCCAATAATCAGGTATGCCGCCCAATAATAAGGAACGGCCGCCCGTCCGTACCGGCGCAGCATGTCGCGTTGTGCCTCGGCTAAAGCTGTCGCCGGCCGGACGTTGGCTGCGAGATGTCCGTAGAACTGCTTCATCAGAAACGATGAAAAGGTGTCGTCGACCGACCAAAGCGTTGACACCACGGATTTCGCACCGGCGAGAAGGAACGCTCTCGATAATGCCGCAATCCCCTCTTCGCCGTTAATCGGCCCCAGCGCAGAGTCGCAGGCGGAGAAAACAACCAGATCGGCATTGAGCCGCAATTGTATAATTTCCGAAGCCTGAAGGAATCCGTCTTCACCGTGCGCCGGATCGCTCCGGAGAATCAGTGCGGAACGGTCCGGGTCCACATCGCTGGCAAATCCGTGTACGGCGAGGTGAATGTAACGATAATGAGCGAGATCAGCACTCTTGAATGCCGATTCCGTGGCGTCCGGGCCCAACAAAAGTGTGTTTGAGGCATCATGAACAGCCAGTTCGGCGGCCCGCACCTCATCGGCCGAGGCGGGCAGGTCACCGAGGCGGTTTGGGTCGAAACCGCGCGTTGCAGCGACTTGCTGCAGATCGCCTCCGGAATACGGCACCCCGCCTACCGCCAGGAGCGTGCGCGAGAGCGGCTGGGGGCGCTGCGCCAAATTGGAAAGATAATAAAAGCCGGTAGCCGATGGGGCGTAGGTCACCGAGTGGGACTCGACAACGTACCTGTCATCCGTGTCGACGAGCGCATCAAAAGGCGTCAGAGCTCGGGCCGGGACACCCGACTCTGTCCGGATTCGGGTAATCCGACGTCAACGCGTCGACAGCGGCGCCCATCAAATCTCTTTCACTGCGCGATGAAAAGGTTTTCTCTCTGTGTCTCGCCATCTAATCGGTGTAACAGTTCAGGTGGTTGACGCTGTTTTTAGCAGCGACGGCATGGGTAGCGCGTTGCGATGTGACCGGATGGCGGTCACAAGATAGACCAGCGGAGCTCGATGCTGCATGCGGCACGTGCGGGTCACCGTGAGCAAGCGGGCAACCGCGACTTCACCCTGAGCACTGCGGCTTCCGAAGCTGATCTTGCGCCATT
>JASHSD010000652.1 GCA_030036985.1 Bryobacteraceae bacterium | reverse complement strand
CGCAAGGCTCTGGAGAAAGTAGATCCTTCCGCCCGGCCCGGCAGGCCGCCGCGATGGAAACGCGAGGCGGAGTTGCTGGACTGGCTCGATTCGCTCTGAGACCGCAAGAAATAATGGTGAGGTGAGCCCGGTCGGACACCTGCAAACACAGATATCCGGCCGCGTTCCTCATCATTAACGAAACCTCGCCATTAGCCAAACGGTATGTTGCCAACGGCGGCATCGAAGAACTCTTTGGGAAGTGGCGTGTCCTCGAAGCCTTTCGCGTGAATGACCGAGTCGGGATACAGTTTCGCGGCGATCCGCGCGGTAATGGAGTCCAGCTCGACTCCCGTGCGCCTGGCGCCGGAGTACATGCTCTCCGGCATCAGTCCGAAGAAGTGGCCGACGCCAACGGATGGCTCCAGAATGTGCGCGCCCCCTTTCAGGCCGAAGTGATCGAGGGCCTGCCATATGGCGGCGATGACCTCGGGAGACGTGTAGTGCGCATTCGGAGTCGAGGCGCGGGCGGACCCATACTCCTCCGGGCTCAGCAGCCCGCGGAGTTCACTCGCAATTGCTCTCCATTCCCTTGGTGGATCGGCCTCGAAGACATTTGGCAGCGCACCCCAGCCGACATACTTAACAAGCACCACGCGCTCGTCGGCAGTCGCGTCGCGGTTCCCGGCCTCGATTGATTTCAGAGTGCGAATGGCTGCCAGATTGGCGTGAGCTTTTTCCTTCAGACCGCCAGCGCCAATCCCATGAGCGCTGGTTATGCGGAAATCACGGGCAAGTGTTGGTGCGGATCGAGGGTCGCTGGATCGAACCACAGCTGGGGCTGATCCTGCTCGTCGGGGAGGAATGCCCACTCCCTCGTCGCGATCTCCCACGCTGGCTGATACTCCATCTTCTGAACTACCGCCAGTTCGTAGAGTAGATTCGCGGTCAGCTCCTGCGCCGCGAAGACCGCCTGTTGCAGGTGGTTCCCTTTCTCCAGTTCCCGCGCCATCGTTGGGCGATAGCGCTTCCAGTGTTCCAGAATTTTGTGCCCGAGTGGGGTCATGTCGTTTGCTTCGTTCATCGATTGACTCCGGTACTACGTTATCAAGGATTAATAAGAGCCGTGGCCTCGTCTCCTTCCGAGAAAAGGCTCAGTTGGTTCTCGTCAGAGGTTGGTCGCCGAAACATAAGGTAGTGACATCAGCCGCGCCCAAGCGCGCACGGCATTAAGCTGAAATCTCGGTATGGTCGTTCCATGAGCCCAATAATCATTGGCCACGGCCATGATGATGGTCGGATGTTCCAGCAGGGATGTGAGGATGGGCCAGGTCAGCAACTGCTCGTAGCAAATCAGAACTGCCGCGCGCTGACCCTCCAACTGCAGAATCCCGGGACCCGTCAGATGGAGTTGCACGCCTGTTCGTCCGAACGGCATCCACATGCTGATAGGAACTGGAATTCGCTGATCGAACATTCCGTTGTGATGGCCGCGTATGACGAGTACGTTGCGATAGGCCGGTGGCTCCTCGGCCGGCGCGGGCAACACCGGACGCCGGATTGCATCAGGCGATTTAAGAATCGCGACGCTCAAAGCAAACTCGTCGGCTGAGAACGCCGAGCGCGGCTGAGCCTCGATCACCTTTACTCCCACGATGATGGTTTTCCCTGCGGATTGAAGTCTGGTGAGGGTGTCATCCCAGAACGCATCGGTCGCGGCCGTCCATGAGGAAATGACCGCTTCGGGGAAAATGATCACGCGCGCATTTGAGGCAAGAGCCTGATGCTGGATGAATTCCGCCGTCTCGAACTCCGCGAGAGCACTTGATCGTTCGTCGGAAGATGCCCCAAGATTCGTGTTGACGCCCTGCCAGCCACGAGGCGACGGGGCGTCGCCGGTCGATATGAAGAGATTGAGACTGATCGCCAGGGAAGTCACAACCGCGATTGCCACCTTCGGGCGCAGGGCCAACGCGCCAGTGGCGAATGCGCACCCGACCAGACCGAACCATGACGTTCCGGGGAACAGGAATCCTGCCGATGTCAGCGGCGATGCCCAGCCAATCAGACCCAGCGGCGGCGCCACCGAGAGCATGAGACCAGCCGGCGCGCGCCATAGGACCTTCCGTCCGTTTTTCGTCCACACGAGGAACCAGGGGATCGCCAGCAGAAGCGTTGCGACGAACCACAGGCAAAGGGCACCGAAAAGCGAAACATGAGCGCCGAAGAAGTTCCCCGCTCCGGGAACGATCGACCACAGGGCGCCGCCGTAGTACGAGACCGCGGCGGCGTAGGCTGAAGGACGCGTCGGTTGAAGAAGCGCCAGCGCTGGGGCCGCGATCGAGAGAACGATCCCGGCCGGATGCGCAGTCGAGAACGCAATCCCGATGGCCAGACAGGCAGCGCAACGAACGAGTTCGGCGCGCCTCATTTTCCACCCGTAAGTAACGGCCGGACGTGATCACGAATCATGGCCACACAAACCGGCCCGAAGTAGCGGCTGTCAAAACTGCGCGGATTATAGGAGGATGCTAGCCATACCGTACCCGGTTGCACGACATACCGGCCTGTCGGCCAAGGCGTCAGTTCGCGTCCTTTGGTATCCCGCGGCATCGGCGCAGTATTGGGCAGAAGGCTGCCGTTTACTGCGATTCCTCGGGCGGAGAAGTCAACAATGTCTCCCGGCTTGGCGACAACGGGCTTCAGGAGTGGGGCCGCCCCATCGGGGCAATTGCCCGCTTCGCGGTAACCGCGTGCAACTGCGAAACGGGCAAACGGCTCTGCCGGGCAGAACTCCACGAGACCTGCGCGATCGTCGCTGGTCGCGAGGTACAGACCGAGCGGCAAAGACGAAGACGCGTTGATTCGCAGGCCGATCAACCCGCATAACGGGAACACACCGATACCCACTACGAGCGCTGCCAGACCTGCGCGCCGGGTTTCGCGGAATCTACTGGACAGGCCAATCGTCGTCATGATTCGGCGCCCTTTCGGGGTCCGGTAATGACTCACCAGGATGCACGGCAGCGGACTCGCCGGCAGCTGCAGCAGCCGCTCCGCGGGCCTGAGCAATCACATGACAATGGCGCACCACGATTTCATTGACGACGCGCTTCACGCCATCTTTCGGTGTGAATTCACGCTGCTCGATGGCGCCCTCGACAAAAATGTTGTCGCCCTTCTCGAAGGTTGTCGCGATCTTCGACAGGTCGGCATAGAACGACAAGTTGTGCCAGTTGGTCCGTTCCTGCCACTGACGGTTGCCATCCTGGAAACGATAAGTCTGCCCCAGGCGGGCGTTCGCCACAGGCGTACCTGATGGCAAATAGCGAAC
>JASHSD010000651.1 GCA_030036985.1 Bryobacteraceae bacterium | reverse complement strand
ATAGGCTGTCTATATCGATCCGAGTGACGGTTTCGCTGTATGCGACGGCATCCTGGAAGCGTAGCAATGGAACGTCGCGCTCCATGTGAAGCCGGAACTCGCTATCCTCCGGGCGGTCAACAATGATGGCACCAGCATCTGCCAGCAAGCGTCGGACGTCTCCCGCATACGCCACCGCCACGGTGGACCCGTCGGCCCCTTGGGCACTACCCGAAACGTAAATTCGCCGACCGGACGCGCTTTGGAGAATCAGCAGCGTCAGTGCCCGGTGCGCGAAGACGAGCCAGCGCAGCGTAATGACCATGCAGACCAAAACCGCCAGGATTTCCCAGCCACCGACACGGCGCTGCAAAAATTCTGGCAGGGCGGCCAGTTGGATGACGAAAGCTATCGCCAGGATCATCCTCCAGAAGCGCGGGTTGGACAGGATCAGCACGAACACGGACATGAGTCGGCCGCTGCGGGCCCACCCGCCTGGGAGGTATTATACTTGGTCCACTTGAAGATAATGGGGCGGTTCGCAACGAGCGGATTACCTGAATCACCGGGGCCAGCGGCACATCTGGCCGAAGCAGATGCTTGGTTGCGCGCCGGCCAGTGGGAGCGGGCGCTGGAGCATTGTCAAGATGCTCTTCGAGCTTGCGACGGGCAACCCGACGCGCGGGTCCAGGCCATGGCGTTGCAGCGCAGCTTGGCGTGTCTCGTGCCTCTGGGGCGCTGCACTGAGGCGGTCGGAATCGGCGGCGCGGCTATTGCCGCGGCGGTTGATGTGGGCGACCGCGCGGGTGAGGCTGCGGCATGCGGCGACATGGCACGCGCACTGTCCGCGTCCAATGAAGAACCGAATCTCCGAGAGGCCCTGGCGTTGCTGGAACGCGCCACGGCCATCCATGAGGAGCACGGTAACGCGCTCGATCAATCGCGGATGATCCGCGAGCGCGCATCCCTACAGGAGCGGCGGTTCCTCATTGCGGATACGCCCGATTCGGCGCTTTTGGATGAAGCGGACCGGCTGATTCAGGTCGCTCAGGAAAAATTGCACAGCGCACGCATGGCGGCGGCTGGCGAATCGGCACTGCTCGAAGAAGCGAAGCTGGAGGCTGCCCTGGCACGGCTGCGCTATCACCAAGGCCGATGGGAAGCTGCGGCGACTCGCTTCGAGAGGGCGAACTCGATGGCGGAACATGCTCACTTCGCGCTGCCGACGGACTTGGCTCTTTGGGGACACGCTTTGTTCCACCTGGCCTCCGCTGCTGGCGACTATTCTCCTGGACAACGCCTTCGCCAACTAAACGCCGCGCTGGAGAAGCTGGATCTCGCAGTCAAGGACTCGGAGAGGCTCGGGGACTTCGACGAGTTGGTGCAGATTCACGTCACTCGCGGCGACATCTTGTGGAACCTGCATGAGCACGCCGAGCTTTGGGACCTGCCAGCGGACGGACGACGGTGCCTAGAGACGCGGGCAGATGCGGCCAGGGATTACGAAATCGGTATTCAACTGATCGAGCGCCGCTCCTTCCTGTTATCCCGCCCAGGAGATCGCATCACCGCAATGCGTGGATATCACCGGTTATACGGGCGTGTCGTCGAAGCTCACCTGAAGATGGCGCTCGATCGCGGTCCAGCCGGGACGGCGTTTCTGGAGCGGGCGTTCCATTACTCCGAACGGGCCAAGGCAGCTTCGCTTTCGGAGTTGCTCACTATCTCGATCGACCTCTTGGCGAAGCTGCCAAAAGAGATCCGCGTCGAGGTCGAAGCCGCCGAGAAAGTACAGCGTGAAGCATATCTATTCTCGGAATCCTTATCTAGTTTGGAACTGTCCGATGGTGAGCGCGCGAACTTGCGGGAACGCACCTGGGTTGCCGAGCAACGGCTTCACGCCGCCCAAGCGAAGGCCTTCCAGGCGGTTCCTTCGCTCGCCGGCCTACTTTCCAGTCGTCACCCTTCCCTCGCGGAGGTCGCCGCTGCATTGCCGGAAGACGGGAGGACCGGCGTGCTGCAACTCTCTTGGACGGAGAGTTCGCTCTGCGCGTTCCTGATAGCGCGGCAGGTCAGCTTCGCCTGCATTCCGCTGACTGCTTTCAGAGAACGTGGAATCGAGGGGATTCTTGACAACCTTTTGGACGCGCATGGAGATTTCGCCGACGGACTCGTTAACCGCTCCGCAACAATCACATGGAGAAGGAGCGAGCACCTGTGGCGTCGGACGATTGCCGAAATTCCAGCTCGAATGAAACAGATTCTGGAGTGCGAATCGCCCGAGAAGAAGAGCCTCCTCCAGATGATCGAAGAGGCTGGCGTGAACAACCTGACGATCATTCCCGACGGTCGTCTGTGCGGCATCCCTCTGCATGCTGGAATCGGCGACTCGATCTGTGTCACCTACGCCCCAAGTTGCTCGATTCTGCTACGCTCGGCCCGAAATCAGATGGTCGTTCCGCGGAGCGCATTGGTGGTGGACAACCCTGACGGAACGCTCCCAGGAGCCAGTATTGAGGGTATGCTGGTGGAATCGAAGCTCCGCGCCGCTGGTCTTGCAACTGTGCGGCTGTCGGGAACGCTCGCCACCCAGGAAAGCATCCTCCGCGAGATGTCTCGATCAGAATGCCTCCATTACACTGGTCACGCCATCAGCCAATCTGTTTCGCCTTGGAAATCTAGCCTTGAGCTTTGCTGGGTAGAGCGAGTGAAGACGCGCCTGACGGCCGCAGACATTCTGATTCGGGGGCAGGCACCCCCAGGCGCGGTAGCGGTTGTCAACGGCTGCACAACAGCACAGAGCGGTGGGCAGGGTGTGGGAGAGTTCGTCGGATTGCCTGCGGCATTTCTGGCGGCGGGCTATTCCCTGGTCGTTTCGAATCTTTATGAGACTCTGGACAGCAGTAGCCCTATCGTAATGGACCGGTTCTACGATTTCCTGGCGAGCCACGCACATCCCGCAAGAGCGCTGCACACGGCGATCTCATCAGTGCGGGAGATGTCCGGAGAGCATGCCGAATCGGGAGGATCGGGCCATCGCAGAATGCCCATGAGCCATCCAACACACTGGCTTCCGTACGTCATCTGGGGTGCCGGGTGGATCCTCGATTCGAACGCGGCGCGCCGGGATCCTGCACCGGTTCGGTTCGAAGTCCCTCTACCGTCCATCGCCGCGGCCTTTCCGGAGTTATTGGATCAGTTTCGGCTGGCGGAGGAGCGGTTTCGGGCGCGGGATTACGCCGGGCAGCTTCGGATTCTGGAGGACGTGCTGCGGCGCTGGGGTGGGTCCTTTTTCGTGCACAGTGCGCTGGCCGGTGCCTGGATGGCTTTGAAGCAGCCAGGGAATGCACATCGGCACGAGATCGAGGCGCTCCGCCGGGATCCGAATAGCGCGATCCAGCACTTCAATCTTGGGCGTGTTTGCCTGGATCTATTGCGGCTGGCCGAAGCGCGGGATTCCTTCACGGAGGCCCTGCGGCTCAATCCCGGATATGCGAAAGCCTGGCTCCACCTAGGCCCAATACTGTTCACTTAACAATTCTGATCCGCCCGGAGACATCGAGGCGGCGAGTGGGCTGCCGTTTGCGTGGCCGCAGATTGTAGTTGCTCATTTTCCTCTTCACGCCCCGCGGATTGATGCGATTCCGGCTGGAGACGACGCGCTCCTCAAGAATTTCGTCGAGGATGGCCTGGTGAAAGATTTTTCTCT